>CBFGRM010000022.1:0-28286 GCA_965651205.1 uncultured bacterium | reverse complement strand
GCGAATAGCTCAGTTGGTCAGAGCGCCTGCCTTACACGCAGGATGTCGGGGGTTCGAGTCCCTCTTCGCCCATCGCCGACGTGCAGGGTGTGGCCGGTTCCTGCGTCTTAATTGTGAACTTCACGGAGGCTTGCTGGATGCTGTCACGTATGTCTGCGCTCGCCGTGCTCGCGATCTCGACGATCGCCGGGTCCGCCGCGGCACAAATCCCGTCCCGTGTTTCGAGCGGCCCACGACCCGACGCACCTCTGCTTCTGGTCGCGACGCCATTTACCACGGTGGCCGAAGATTCGAGCGCTGCGGTTGAGGCTGGTATTGGACTTCGCGAGCGACTGCGTCGCAACGTCGGCCGCAACTACAACATCACGTCACGCGAGAAGATGAACGAGCAGCTTGCCAACTCCGGTTATCCGGCCGACGCGTTGCTCGACCAGCACTCTGCGCGCACGCTTGCCTCCCGAGGGTCGGCATCGCTGCTGATCTACCCGACCTACCAGCGCAGCCAGGGTGGACACCGTCTCAACGCCCGGCTCACGATGATCGGAGCGACCACCGGTGGCGCGGGTCACGTGGTGTCGATGCCGCTGGCAGATGACTCGCCTCGCAAGCTGGGCGAGCGGGTGGCCGACGAGATGCGGGATCCGCTCAGGGCGATGACCTACGCGCGTGAGTGCTACAACAATGCCGCTGGCGACCAGGACAAGGCGATCGCCGCGGCCCAGCGGGCCATCAAGGAAGTGCCCAACTTCGGCGCCGCAGAGTACTGCTGGGGCGAGATCCTGCGGTCGCGTGACAGCACCAGCACCGAGGCGCTGGCGCACTACCAGAACGCCGTCAAGAGCGACCCGATGTCGCTCGACGTGTACGGCAAGATGGGCAGCATCTACCACCTGCGTGGTGACTCTGCCAACGTGATCAGCACCTACCAGACGATGCTGCAGGTCGAGCCGCTGGATCAGGTGTTGCGCGAGCGTGCCTTCCAGCTCTTCCAGATCTATGGCCGGCCCAGCGCCGCCGAGGAAGTGGCCGACGCCGGCATCCAGCGCGACCCGTTCAACACCGACTGGTACGACCTCAAGAGCAACGCCTGCCTGATGCAGGAGAAGTACGACTGCGCCATCGACGAGCTGGAGCGGCTGTGGCAGGTCGACAGCACCCGGGCCGACTCGTCGTTCTTCTCGAAGATCACCTACGCGACCTGGAACGGTTCCGACACCACCCGCTTCATCGCCTGGGCCATCAAGGGTGTCGAGCGCTATCCCAATCACCAGGAGATTCTCGAGGCGGCCACGCGTGCCTACGCGTTGCAGGGTGATGCCGACAACGCGATCGCCTCGGTCAGGAAGGTGCTGGAGATCAACCCGTACGACCTGACGCCGTTGCTGATCACTGCGAACTCCCTGGCAGAGCAGGGGATGCCGGAGCGGGTGATCGAGTTCATCCCGTTGGTCAAGGAATCGGCCGACGAAGAGGCGATGAACACCATCGGACAGATCCTGGTGAACGCGGCGAGCACTGTTGCCGGCGAATCACCGGCCAAGGCCGACACGCTGAGCCAGGCGGCGCTCGACGCCGGGGTGACCAACCCCGTCCTGGTGGCATACGCCAACTACTTCATCGGGCGCAATATGTTCGATCGGGTGCGGACGCTCTCCGCTTCGGTCCGCGAATCGCGAAGCTGCGAAGAGGCGCGCGATTACCTGATGGTGCTCAATCGCGCCAAGCCGGCACTGGAAGGTGCCGCACTCAGCACCAACGTGCAGATCCAGGAGTTTGCTGCCCAGACCATCGGTCCGGTGAACCAGGAACTCGGGGTCGTGCCGGATATGATCTCGACCTTCTGCAACTGACCCCACTTCCCCCGGCCAGTCACCCGCGCTATTTTGGGTGGCTGGTCACGAGGGGCTGTAGCTCAGTTGGTTAGAGTGCCGCACTGTCACTGCGGAGGTCGCGGGTTCGAGCCCCGTCAGCCCCGTGTCACCACACCCCGCCCGGTTCGCCGGACGGGGTGTTTCATTTCTGCCGTGAGCGATCCCATCGAGCTGTCACCCTCCCACGTCCCGGTCCTCCTCGACGAGGTACTGGAGCGGGCCCGCCACGTGGCCGCCCGTCGGGTGGTCGATGCCACCCTGGGCCACGGGGGCCACGCCCAGGCACTCCGAGACCAGGGCGCCCTGGTGCTGGGGATCGACCGCGACCCCGAGGCGATCGCGATTGCCCGCGCCCGTCTCGGCCCGGATCGGTTCGAGACCCTGCAGGCCCCATACGCCTCGCCGAAAGCGCTGGCTGCCGTGGCGAGCTTCAGGCCCGACTTCGTCCTGCTGGATCTCGGCGTGTCCTCCAGGCAGCTCGACGCCGAGGAGCGGGGATTCACCTTCCGACGTGGTGCACCGCTGGATATGCGGATGGGGCCGGATGCACCCACCGCCGCACAGTGGCTGGCTGATGCCTCCGAGGCGGAGCTGGCCCGGGCCTTCGCCGACTGGGGCGACGAGCCCCGGGCACGGCGGCTGGCTGGCGAGATCGTCCGTCGGCGGGAGCGCGCCCCATTCCTCACCAGCGACGACCTTGTGGGCGCGATCCGGGCGGTGCTGGGGGCCCGCAGCGGCCCCGGCGACTTCGCCCGACTGTTCCAGGCGGTGAGGATTGCGGTCAACGACGAGCTGGCCGGGTTGGAGCGGGCGCTGCCGGCATTTCGGGATGCCCTGGTGCCCGGCGGCACCCTTGCGGTGATCAGTTATCATTCGGGCGAGGACCGCCTGGTCAAGCACGCTTTACGCGAGTGGAGCACCGGCTGCATCTGTCCGCCGGCGTTCCCGCAATGTGTCTGCGGACGGACGCCACTCGGGGAGGCGTCCCCCCGCCGGGCCATTGTGCCGTCCGCTCAGGAGCTCGCGCGCAATCCCCGCGCCCGGAGCGCCCGGTTGCGCTTCTTCCGCCGTGCCGATCACAGTTAAGGGCCGCCATCTGGTGGTGGTCTGGGTCGCCGTGTTCCTGATGGTCGCGGCGGTGATCACGTTGCGCGACCGCGCCGGATTCGAGGCCACCGCGCGCATCGCCCGGCTCGAAGACTCCCTGCAACTCATCGATCGCCAGCACCTGGAGCTCTCTGCCCGGATCGCCAACTTCCGGGCACCCGGCCCGTTGTCGCGACTGGGTGAATCACTGGGGCTTCGCACCCCCAGCGACAACGAAATCGAGCGCGTCCAGGTACCGAGGCCCTGATGGCAAAGCCGACAACGCGTCTGGCGTTTCTTCAGGTGATGCTGGCGCTGGGCGCCGTGGCCGTGGTGGCGCGCGCCTTCGTGGTGCAGGTCGTCGAGCACGATGCGTGGGTGTTGCGAGCGGAACAGCGGAATATCAGGGCCCGTGACATCCCGGCGCGACGAGGCGGTATCTACGACCGGGACGGCACTCCGCTGGCCGCCACGTTCGAGGCGTACCACGTGAGCGTGTCGGTCAACGAACTGGTCGACGTACCCCACACCCGTCGAGTGATCCGTGAAGATCTCGGGGTGTCAGCCGCCACGGTGGCCCGTGAGTTCCGGGGACCATATCCCTACTTCGATGGACCGTTCGATGCCACCGAGGTGCAGCGTCTGCGTCGCATCCGCGGCGTGCATCTGCAACCACTGCTGGGGCGCGAGCACCCGATGGGCCGACTGGCCCGGCCACTGATCGGTCGCACCGACCGCGAATCCGGCCACGGCACCGAGGGGATCGAGGCCAGCTACGACTCGTTGCTGGCCGGCACGCCCGGCGTCGAGCGGGTGCTGATCGACGTCAACGGCAGGGCGGTACCGATCCCCGGCACCACGGTGCAGGAGCCGCGGTCGGGCCACGACCTGGTGCTCACCATCGATCACGAACTGCAGGGCATCGCCGAGGGCGCGCTGGCACGCGCCGTCGAACAGTTCGAGGCGCGCGGCGGCGACGTGGTGATCCTCGAAGTTTCGACCGGTGAGGTGCTGGCGATCGCCTCGCTCCGCACTCCCGACGGTGCCTCGGCGCCAGTCGCCAACGCCGCTGCCCTGATCGAACCCAACGAACCCGGATCGACTGCGAAGATCTTCACTGCCGGCGCGGTGCTGGCCGCCGGGGCCGACACCTCGGCGGTGTCGGGCGAGGGCGGAGTCTGGCAGATGGAGGTGGCCACCGGCCGGACCCGCACCATTCGTGACACCCACCGCGAGGATGGCGGGCTCACCCTGGGTCAGGCGATCCAGGTTTCCAGCAACATCGCGATGAGCAAGTTCGCAATGCGGATCACCGGGGATGCTCAGTTCGCGATGCTGCGCAGCTTCGGATTCGGCGCACCGCCGGGGACCGGCTACCCCGGTGAGTCGCCCGGACTGCTGCGGCTGCCATCGGAGAGTGACAACCTCAGGTACACTATGCCGTCGTGGGCACAGGGCTACGAGTTCACGGTGTCGGCATTGCAGATGGCGTCTGCCTACGCGGCGATCGCCAACGACGGCATCCTGCTGGCGCCATCGCTGCTGCGCGAGGTTCGCGAGTGGCCGAGTGGTGCCACGGTCTGGCGGCATCGACCCGACACGGTGCGACGTGCAGTGTCACCGGAGCTTGCGGACCACCTGCTGGACTACCTCAGTCGGGCCGCGGATTCCGGTGGCACCGGCCGCGCTGCTCAGCTCGACCGCTGGAAGGTGATCGGCAAGACCGGCACCGCCAAGCTGGCACCGGGAGTGGCGGAGTATCGGGGATCGTTTGCGGGACTGTTCCCCGGCGAGGAGCCGCAGTTCGTGCTGTATGTGATGATCGACCGCCCCGGCGGTGCGATGTACTACGGCGGCCTGGTGGCGGCGCCGATCGTGAGGTCGATGCTGGTGCAGGCGCTGGCACTGCCGGGCTCGCCGCTGGATCCGGGTCGGGAAGTCCAGTCGATTCCGCCGGTACTGCAAGTGGCCCGGGAGGACTTGGCGCTGCCGGCTCGGCGGTTGTCGCTGCCGTTGGCTGACGACACTGTGCAGGCCGATGCCGCGGTCGCCGTCCCACAGCTCGCCGGGCGCCGGGTGCGTGACGGGGTTCACGTCGCCCATCAACTCGGTTTCCAGGTCAAGCTGATCGGCAATGGCCGGATCGTCCGCACCAGTCCCGAAGCAGGTGACAGCCTGCCGCAGGGTTCGACCATCACCGTGTTCGCCGAGGCAATACGATGAAGCTCCAGGTGATGGCCGACCTGCTCCGGAAGAACGGCCTGCTCGTGCGCGCCGCGACTGAGGACCCGGTGATCGGCGGGATCACGGTGGATTCTCGGGTCGTGATGCCGGGCGCACTGTTCATTGCCCTGCCCGGGGCGGAGGCTGATGGTCACGATTTCGTCGCAGCCGCGGTGGCCAAAGGTGCCATCGCGGCGGTGGTCGAGCGACCGCTGACAGTGAACGTTCCGCTGCTGCAGGTGCGGGACAGCCGTCGCTCAGCCGAGCTGCTGGCCGCGAGCTGGTTCCACGAGCCGGCGTCCCAACTCAAGGTGATCGGGGTGACCGGCACCAATGGCAAGACCACCACCACGGCACTGCTGCGCCACCTCCTGAACACCGATCTCGATGCCGGCAGCATCGGCACGGTGGGTGCCATCGATGGCCGGGGGGAACAGGTAGCGTCCACGGCGGGTGTGCTCACCACACCCGGACCGGTGGACTTGCAAGCCACCTTGCGAGGAATGGTCGATCGCGGCGTCAGGCGAGTCGTGATGGAGGCGTCGTCTCACGCACTCGAGCAGAAACGACTCGACGCACTCGGCTTTGTGGCTGGCGTGTTCACGAACCTCACTCACGATCATCTCGACTACCACGGCACGATGGAGGCCTACGGCTCCGCGAAGTTGCGGCTCGCCGAACTGGTCAGGTCGGACGGTGTGCTGTCGGTCAACGCCGACGAGACGGCCTGGGACGAGCTCGATGCCGACCCGCGCACCGTCACCTGGGGACACGGCAGCAATGCACAGGTGCGGATCCGGGATGCGCACACGTTGTCGGCCGGCAGTCACTTCGTGATCGAGAGCCGGTTCGGGAGCGGTGAGATCCAGTTGCCGTTGCCCGGCGATTTCAATATCGCCAACGCCGTTGCGGCTGCCACTGCGGCGCTGGGACTGGGCGTTGCCTTCGACGAGGTGGCCGGCCGGCTGGCCTCGGCGCCGCAGGTGGCAGGGCGGATGGAACGGATCATCGATGCGCCGTTCCACGTGATCCGTGACTACGCTCACACCCCCGACGCACTGCAGCGACTGCTGGCCGCACTCAGGCCGATCACGCCGGGGCGGCTGATGCTGGTGTTCGGTTGCGGCGGTGATCGTGATCGGGCCAAGCGGCCGGTGATGGGGCGGATCGCCTCGGAAGGTGCCGACCTGGTGTTCCTGACCTCGGACAATCCGCGCACCGAGGATCCGGAGCGGATCCTCGACGACATCGCCGCGGGGATGCCGCCGCGCCGCTATCATCGCGACGTCGATCGGCATCTCGCCATCGCCACGGCACTGGGCCAGGCCCGAGCCGGCGACGTGGTCGTGCTGGCCGGCAAGGGGCACGAGACGTATCAGGTGATCGGCACCAGCCGGGAACCGTTTGACGAGCGCGAGATCGTGCTCGGGTTGATGGGTCGATGAGCTTTCACTGCGACGACGCCTTCGTGCGCACCGCACTCGGACTCCGCGGCAGCACCCCCGCCAGTTTCAACGGCGTGAGCATCGACACCCGCACCCTTGCTCCCGGCGCATTGTTCGTGGCGCTCAGGGGCGATCGTTTCGACGGTCACGACTACCTGGCCGCCGCACGCGAGGCCGGCGCAACCGGAGCCGTGGTTCGGAGCGGGACTCCACCGGTGCCGGGACTGATCAGCTATCAGGTGCCCGACACGCTGGTGGCCTGGGGAGCTTTGGCGCTGGCCAGGCGCCGCACCGTGACCGGTCCGGTCATCGCGATCACCGGCCAGAACGGCAAGACTTCCACCAAGGAAATGATTGCCGCGGTGCTGGCCACCCGGTGGAAGGTTCACGCCACGCGTGCCAACAACAACAACCTGGTCGGCGTCCCGCTCACGATTCTGGAAGCACCCGCCGACACCGAGGCACTGGTGGTGGAGGCGGGCGCCAATGTGATAGGTGAGATCGCCCGTTACCGAGAGATCATTGATCCCGACATCGCCATCGTGCTCAACGCCGGTGCCGGTCATCTCGCCGGTTTCGGCACGGTGGAGGCGGTCGCCGAGGAGAAGCTGGCACTGACTCGCGACGTGCCGCTGGCGATTGTCGGAGTCACGCCACCGCATCTGGCCGACGGTGCCCGGCAGCGCGGTGCACGCCGGGTGATCACTGCCGGGTTGACCGGCGGCGACGTGCATCCCACCGATGTCAGCCTGACGGAGGGTGGTCGCCCCAGGGTGCGGATCGACGACTCGGAGGTCACCGTGGCCGCGCGCGGACTGCACCAGGCCGGCAACGCGATGTTCGCGTGGGCGGTCGCCCGCGAGCTCGGCATTCCGGCCAGGGATGCTGCGGATGCCCTGGAGCATTTCACGCTGCCGCCCGGGCGCGGCGAGTTGAGTCAGCACGGCAAGCTCACCATCCTGAATGACTCGTACAACGCCAATCCTGAGTCGTTTCACGCCCTGATCGAACTGGTGCGCGAGATGCAGGCCGGGCGCAGGCTGGTTTTCGTCGCCGGGACGATGCGCGAGCTCGGCGGCGAGTCGGAGTTCCATCACGACCGGATCGCTGCCGAGTTGGCTGCACTGGATCCCGACGTGCTGGCGTTGGTGGGGGATTTCGTGCCGGCGTTCGCGCCCTACCGCCAGGGCTTTCCGGGCACCGTGATCGGTGCCCCCGACTCGGCCACGATGGCTCCCAAGCTGGCCCTGGAACTTCGCGGCGACGAACTGGTCGTGCTCAAGGGTTCCCGCGGCACTGCACTCGAACGTATCCTTCCCGCCATCCTGCCTCGCGCCCAGAGCTGAGACCCGATGCTTCATCACTTTCTCGCCCCGCTTCGGGACCTGTTCCAGCCATTCAACCTGTTCAACTACATCTCGTTCCGGGCGGCTGGCGCAATGGTGACTGCGCTGCTGATCGCCTTCATCACCGGCCCGGCGATCATCCGTCGTCTGCGCGAGCACAAAGTGGGGCAGGTGATCCGCGCCGACGGACCGGCCTCGCACCAGACCAAGCGCGGCACCCCGACGATGGGCGGGATAATCATCGTGGCGGCAACGGTGGTCCCCTCGCTGCTGTGGACCAGGCTCGACAACCGCTTCGTGCTGATCACGCTCACCGCGATGATCCTGATGGCCGGGATCGGGATGCTGGACGACTGGCTCAAGGTGGTGCAGGGTCAATCGCGCGGGCTGGTTGCCAAGTGGAAGCTGGTGGGGCAGGTGGGCTTCGGCGTGATGCTGGCGCTGGTGCTGCTCAGGTGGCCGGTGGTCAATCCGGCCGTGATTCCGGAAAGCGCCACCACGGTACCGTTCATCAAGTACCTGCTGGTGATCTTCGCACCGTGGTTGTACGTGGTGTTCGTCACCGGTGTGGTCACCGGATTCTCCAATGCCGTCAACCTGACCGATGGGCTTGACGGACTTGCCACCGGCCTCTCCGCCATCGCCGCTGGCGCGTTCGCGTTCTTCGCCTACATCCTGGGCCGTACCGACACCACCGGGTATCTCAATCTGTACTACCTGCCCGGTGCCGGCGAACTGGCGGTAGTCTGTGCCGCCCTGATGGGTGCCTGCCTCGGCTTCCTGTGGTTCAACGCCCATCCTGCCAGCGTGTTTATGGGAGACACCGGTTCCCTCTCGCTGGGCGGAACCTTCGGCACGATGGCGATCCTGCTCAAGGCGGAGTTCCTGCTGGTGATAATCGGCGGTGTGTTCGTGGCGGAGGCGCTGTCGGTGATGATCCAGACGGGGGTGTTCAAGTGGCACCGTCGCACCCGGGGTCGCGAATACGCCGAGGCGCATCGAGTGTTCAGGATGGCACCGATACATCACCACTTCGAGCGACTGGGCTGGGAGGAGTCGACCGTGGTGGTGCGGTTCTGGATACTGGGCATCTTCTGCACGCTGGCCGCGCTGGCCACCCTCAAGCTGCGATGACCCGGATTGAACGGTGGATCGCCGACGGTCGCGAGGTCGCGGTGGTGGGGCTGGGTCGGAGTGGCATCGCAGCCTCGCGACTGTTGCATCGCAGTGGCATTGCGGTCTATGCGTCCGACCTGTCGGACAAGCACGCCGCCGACGCAGGACAGTTGCTGGCCGAACTGGTCGATCGTATCCACGTCGATGTCGGCCTGCACGATCTGGAGCGAGTGCGCAACGCCCAGGCGGTGGTGGTGTCACCGGGAGTTCCGCCCGGCTCGGCGGTGTTGCAGGCCGCCCGTGAGACTGGTCTGGAGATCGTGGCGGAGGCACAGCTCGGTCTCGATGTGCTGGTCGGGGTGCCGTACGTTGCGGTTACCGGAACGAACGGCAAGAGCACAACCACTGCACTGGTGGCTCACCTGATGCAGCACGCCGGTCGGCGGGCGGTTGCCGCGGGCAACATCGGCACCCCGATCTGTGCGGTGGCGTTGGGTGAGACCAAACCTGAATGGATGTCGATCGAACTGTCGTCGTTCCAGTTGCACGACACCCCCGACCTGAGGCCTGCGGTCGCGGTACTCACCAACCTTGCCCCCGACCACCTCGACCGCTACCCTGATCTCGACGCCTATCTGGCCGACAAGGCGCTGCTGTTTGCCAACGCCACGCCGCAGTCGATCTGGGTCAGCAATCTCGACGACGAACTTTCGCGACCGATGGTGGCGGGCGTGCCCGGGCGACATCTGGCCTTTAGCACCCGCGGCCGAGCCGATGGCTGGCTGGATGTAGACACCAACACGATGATGCTCGGCACCCAGGTGTTGCTGCCGCGGAACGAGTTCCCGTTGCTGGGCGACCACAACGTGGCAAATGCGCTGGCTGCCGCACTCGCGGTGCACGCCACCGGCGTGCCGGTCGAGGTGATCGCGAACGGGTTGCGCAGCTTCCGGGCCCTGGAGCATCGCGTGGAGCCGGTGGCCACCGTCGGTGGCGTGCTCTACATCAACGATTCCAAGGCAACCAACATCGCCTCGACCCGAGTGGCACTGGAGGCGATGGATCGCCCCTTCGTGCTGATGCTGGGTGGCTTCCACAAGGGCGAGCCGTACACCTCGCTCGCCGATTCGTTGGGACTGGCTGTGGCGGTGGTGGCCTACGGTGCCGCCGGCGAGATCGTGATGCGCGACCTGGCCGGGAAGGTGCGGCTGGAGCGTGCCGATGGCTTCGAGGAAGCAGTGCGGTTGGCGGCATCGCTGGCACCCTCTGGCGGCACTGTGCTGCTGTCGCCGGCCTGCTCCAGCTACGATCAGTTCGACAACTACGAACAGCGCGGAGCGGAGTTCCGCCGGATCGTGGCCTCGCTGTGAGTTCAACGACGGTGCGGCACCCGGGCGAATTCCGCTGGGAGACGCGCCTCCTGGCCGTGCTCACGCTCACGCTGGTGGCATTGGGCGTCGCGGTGTGCTATGCGGCCGGCAGCTATCGTGATGCCTGGTATCAGGAGGCGCAACAGCAGTTGAGCGGCGCGGTGGTGGGCGGTGTGCTGTTCCTGGTGATGGCCCAGCTCGACTATCGAATACTCAGGCGATTGGCCAGGCCGATGTACTGGCTCACCATTGCCGCCCTGGCAATCATCGCGGCAGTGGCACTGCTCTGGCCCGGTGGGTCCGCGCCTGAGGCGGTGAGCAGCGTGGTGCCGCGGCTCAACGGTTCGCGCCGCTGGGTGCGGGTATTCGGGATCCAGCTCCAGATCTCGGAGATCGCCCGCTTCACAGTGCCGGTGATCGTGGCTGCCACGGTCGCCGACCTGGGCAACAAGGTGAGGCGCTGGCGCGAGGGATTCATCCCGGTGGTGTGGCCGGTGATGCTGGCCGCGGTGCTGATTGCAGTGCAACCCAACCTGTCGATGGCGTTCCTGCTCACCGTGGTCTCGCTTACGGTGGCGTTCATCGCAGGGGTGCGGATCTCGCACCTGGCCCTGCTGGCGATGCCCGCCCTGGTCGCCGTCGCGGCGATGCTCCGGTTCTCCGCTGAGCGTCGCGAACGACTCGCCGACTTCCTCACTCCGGGACTGCAGTGCCGCATCGACGATCAGGTCTGCAATTCGCTGATCGGACTCGGCAACGGTGGCGTGTTCGGGGTCGGCTTCGGCGAAGGTACCCAGAAGCTGGGCCGTTTGGCATATGGCTACTCCGATTTCATCCTTTCGGTGCTCGGCGAGGAGTGGGGATTCGTCGGCGTGATGTTCGTGGTGGCCTGCTTCGCGTTGTTCTGTGCGATGGGCTTCCGGATCGCCCGTACCGCACCGGACCTGTTCGGCACCACGCTCGCCGGCGGCCTCACTGCGATGGTGGGTCTGGGTGCCCTGCTTCACGCGGCGGTGGTGCTCAAGCTAGGACCGGCAACCGGACTGACGCTGCCGTTCATTTCCGCAGGGCGCATCTCGCTGGTCATCTATCTCGTGTCTGCCGGTGTGCTGGTGTCGATCGGCAGACGGCGCGGCAAGCCTGCGGCCAGATGAAGCGGGTCATCCTGGCCGGCGGCGGCACCGGTGGTCACCTCTTTCCTGCGATCGCGATTGGCGACGCGCTGCGCGCCGGGCATCCGGACTGGACCGTTGCCTTCGCCGGGTCGGAACGCGGCGTGGAGGCCACCGTGCTGCCGGCCCGGGGGCTGCCGCATCGACTCTTTCCGTTCCAGCCGATTCATCGTCGCCAGTGGTGGCGCAACGCCGGCTGGCCGCTGCTTGCGCTGCGACTGGTGCGCGCCGTCGACAAGTGGCTGGATGAGGAACGACCCGACATCGTGATAGGAACTGGTGGCTACGTGAGCGGGCCGGTGGTGTCGCGTGCGGCGCGGCGTGGCATCCCGACCGCCATTCTGGAACTGGATGTGCGGCCGGGCCTGGCCACCCGGCTCGCCTCGCGGTCGGCCAACCAGATCTGGCTGGGTGCGCCGGAGGCGCTGGAGCATCTGCCAAGCGGCGCACGATCACGCGCGGTGGTGACTGGTGCCCCGATCATTCCACCTGATCGCACCCGCAAGGAAGCGGCGATCGTCCGCTTCGGGATCAATCCGCAATTGCCGGTGATCGTGATCACCGGTGGCAGCCAGGGATCGCTGGCCTTGAACCGTGCGGTAGCGGGGTGGCTGAGTCAGGGTGGCGGCGAAGGCCGCCAGGTGATCTGGGCCACTGGCAAGGCGACCTATGACGAGTTCGCCGGTTTGCACTCGCCACCAAGTGTGCACGCGGTGCGGTTCCTGGATCCGATCGCGGACGCCTGGGCGGTGGCCGATATCGCAATCGCGCGTGCCGGGATGATGACCCTGGCAGAACTTGCCGCCTGGGGGATTCCGGCGATCCTGGTGCCGCTGCCCACTGCGGCTGCCGATCACCAGCATCACAATGCGGCCGCCGCTGCATCGGCGGGTGCGGCGGTGTTGTTGCCGCAGGCAGAACTTGATCCGGCTCGTCTGGAGGCCGAGGTCGCCGGCTTGCTTGACGACCCAGCCCGGCTTGCAGCGATGAAGTCGGCGGCCCTGGCGCGCGGGCGCCCAGATGCTGCGCGCGAGATCGCGGCGCAGGTGGACCGATTGCTCGCTGCGGGTTGATCGTCGCCTGGAGGGTCCGGGAGGCGGGGGCAGGTTGTCGGCACCTCCCGCTTCGGCTCCGCACCGATCTCGCCTGTCCGAAGAGTCACCCAACGGCACGACAGGCCCGGGTCGCGATTGCTCGGCACCAGTCAAGCAGGCCGCCCGCTCGCCCAGATTCCACCCCTCACTCCAGCCCCCTATCTTGCCCACAACGTGAAGCCCCTCTTCGACCCTCGCGACCCTCGTCCCATCCACTTCCTCGGCATCGGAGGGGCAGGGATGAGTGCGCTGGCACTGGCCGCGCTCCGGCGCGGGGTGCCGGTCACCGGTTGCGACAACGATCCATCCGCATTCGCCGATCTCGAGGCTGCCGGCGCAGTTCTTCATCCGGGCCACTCCGCCGAGCATCTGCACGGTGCCCGTGCTGTGGTGGTGACCGCAGCGGTGGCGGCCGACCACCCGGAACTCGCCGCAGCCCGGCAACTCGGCATCGTGGTGGTGCCCCGCAAGGTTGCCTTGGCCCAGCTCGTCAACGCCGCCACGCTGGTGGCCCTGGCCGGCACCCACGGCAAGACCACCACCACTGTGATGACCACCCTGGCACTCGAGGCCGCCGGTCTCGATCCCTCCGGACTGGCAGGAGGTCGGGTCGACGCCTGGGGCGGCAATGCGCGGCTGGGTGGTGATGATCTCTGGGTGGTCGAGGCCGACGAGTATGACCAGGCCTTCCTCACCCTCGAACCCACGGTGGCCGTGATCAACAATGTCGAGGCCGACCACCTCGAATGCTACGGATCACTCGCAGCGATGGAAGATGCATTCTTCACCTTTGCCTCCCGCGCACGCAGGGCTCTGGTCGGCACCACTGATGCCGGCAGCGATCGGGTCGCGGCAAGGTTGAAGAACAATGTGTTGCGATTCGGGCTGGAGCCATCGGCTGATATCCGGATCAGTCGGGCCGAGCTGGACGTGGGCGGCACGGAGGCAAGGCTGACCTGGCCCGGTGGCAACAGTGTGCAGTTGCGGCTTGCGGTGCCCGGTGTGCACAACCTGCGCAACGCAACCGCGGCACTTGCGGTGGTGGCCGAACTGGGTGGAGATCTCACTGCAGCCGCTGCGGCATTGGCCGAGTTTCACGGCGTCGGTCGTCGATTCGAACGACTCGGCGAAGCTGGCGGCATCGCATTCGTCGACGACTACGCCCATCACCCCACCGAGCTGGCGGCCACTCTCACTGCCGCTCGGCAGGCGTTTCCCGAACATCGGCTGGTGGCGGTGTTCCAGCCGCACTTGTACTCGCGTACCCAGCAGCACGGCGACGCGATGGGAGAGGCGCTGGCCGCGGCGGATGTGGCGGTGATCACCGACATCTATCGCGCCCGTGAACAACCGATCGAAGGCGTGAGTGGTGCACTCGTGGCAACTGCCGCGCGTGCGGCCGGTGCAGCGCAGGTCGAGTATGTCGCGCCACGCGACCAACTGGAGTCGGTCGTCGCCGAGCTGATCCAACCCGGCGACGTCCTGCTAACCCTCGGCGCCGGCGACGTGACCCGGGTGGGTAGAACCCTGCTTGCCGCAAGGCGGGCCGCAGGGTGAACCGTCGGCACGCAGTGATCGCGGTGCTGGTGCTGGCGCTGATCGTCGGTGCGTATGCACTCGTGCAGGTGTCCATCCGGCGACTCGACTTCTTCCGGGTGCGGATGGTGGAAGTCAATGGCATTCGTCATCTCGACGAGCGCGACCTGGTGGAGCGGTTGGCAATACCACCCGATGCACACATCGCGATCGAGCTGGACGCCGTCGCCGAGCGCGCACGGGGCATCGCCGGGGTGAGACAGGCGCAGGTCACGCGCCGCTGGCCGGGAACCATCGTGGTGACCATCGTCGAGGCACCTGCGGTGGCGCTGGTGTCGGATGACGGTCGACTGGTGGTGATCGATGACCGGGGCGATATCTTGCCGGTGGATCCGAGTCGGCTGACGCACTCGCTGCCGCTGGCCGAACGCGACAGCGGCCTGGCGGCGCTGCTCGGACGGCTACAGGCTGCCGATCCTCAATGGTTCAACGCCATCGACCTGGCGCGGGCCGCTGGACGAGAAGTGACCATCGAAGCGGGTGGCCATCTGGTGCGGCTCAACGCCGCTGCCGACAGCCGGGTCCTGCTCGACCTGGCGGTGGTGCGCGAGTGGCTGGAACGCAATCTCATTGACTGGACCGCGATCGACGCCCGGTTCCAGGGACGAATGTTCGTGAGGAGGGGCGCGGCGTGAGCGTGCCGGTACAGCGTCTGGTGGCCGCAGTCGACCTCGGCAGCACCCGGGTCGTCGGCGTGATAGGTGAAGTGACCGGTGATGCGCGTTCGTGGGGGATTCGGGTGCTCGGCGTGGGCATCGAACCGTCGACCGGGATTCGTCGCGGCGTGATCCGTGACTTCGAGGAAACGGTGCGCGCGATCCGCAAGGTGATGTCCGATGCCGAGCGCGTGGCCGGTCTGGAAGTGGGAACCGTCGACGTGGGAGTGGCCGGCGAACACGTGGCCCAGCGGGTGTCACACGGCGTTGCCAGCATCACCGGCAGCGAGATCCGCACCGCCGATCTCGCCCGGGTCAACGACGTGGCCAGCAACGTCTCGTTCGGCCACGATCAGGAGCTGCTGCACGCCATCGCTCACGACTACCGGGTCGACGGCCAGCCGGGGCACGGGGACCCAATAGGAATGAGCGGCGAGCGGCTGGAGGCGGAGGTCTACCTGATAACTGCCCGGTCGAGTGCGCTGGCTCACCTGCGCAGGGCGGTGGAGAAGGCCGGCTGGCATCCGGGCGAGTTCGTGCTGGAACCGTTGGCCGCGTCGCTGGCGGTGCTCAGCCCGGAGGAGCGGGAGGTGGGCACTGTCCTGGTCGAATTTGGCGGCGGCAGCACCACCGTGGCCATATTTCAGGGTGGCAAGATGCGGCACACCGCCTCGCTCCGGATCGCCGGTGGCCACGTCACATCCGACCTGGTCCACGGCCTCCAGGTGACCCAGGCGGAGGCGGAGCAGCTCAAGGTCCGCTACGGCGCGGCCTACGAGCCACTGGTGCCGGAGGTCGAGGTTGTCGAACTTCCGGGTGGGCACGGGCTGCCGTCGCGGCACGCGCCTCGCAGGCTGATTGCTCATATTATGCATATGCGGCTGCAGGAGATGTCCGAGCTGGCATTCGATGAGGTCGCCCGGGCCGGCTGGGCAATGCCGGGGCTCCCCGGCGGGGTGGTCCTCACCGGCTCGGCCGCCGAGGCGCCGGGTATGGTCGAGCTGGTCCGCGACGTCTTTGCGGCGCCGGTTCGGATCGGGGTTCCGGCCACGGGTCTTCGCGGGCTCACCGATCGGGTAGCTTCCCCGGGGTTTGCGGTCCCGGTGGGGCTGGCCCTGTACGGGGCTGGTGAGGTTGCGATGGGTGGCGGATTCGGGGCCGGCGGGCGCACCTCGCCGGCGATGGAGCGGGTACTTGGTCCGGTGCGACGCTGGTTCCAGGATTTTTTCTGACCGCCTCTCGGGGGGCAAGGCAATGACTGACGGGATGGTATTCGAGCTGGAGGAACAGCCAGCGCAGAACGCCCGGATGAAGGTTGTGGGCGTCGGCGGTGGCGGCGGCAACGCCGTCAACCGGATGATCGAGGAACAGCTCACCGGGGTGCAGTTCATCTCGGTCAACACCGATGCGCAGGCTCTCAGCAGTTCGCGCAGCGACGTCAAGGTCCAGATCGGCAAGAAGCTCACCCGCGGACTCGGCGCCGGGGCGCGACCCGAGGTGGGGCGCCAGGCGATCGAGGAGAACCGTGACGAGGTGCTCGAGCACCTCCAGGGCGCCGACTTGGTGTTTGTCACCTGCGGGATGGGCGGCGGTACCGGCACCGGGGCCGCGCCGATCATTGCGCAGATTGCCAAGGACATCGGGGCGCTCACCGTCGGCATTGTGACCAAGCCGTTCCTGTTCGAGGGACGCAAGCGGATGAAGCAGGCGGAGATGGGAATCACCGAGCTGCGCCGCAACGTCGACACGATGATCGTGGTGCCCAACGAGCGCCTGCTCGCGGTGGTGGGCAAGGGGATCCCGTTCCAGGACGCGCTCAAGAAGGCCGATGAGGTGCTGCTCAACGCCACTCGCGGCATCGCCTCGCTGATCACCAGTGCCGGCATCATCAATGTCGACTTCGCCGACGTGCGCACGGTGATGCAGAACGGTGGCGCGGCATTGATGGGCACCGGCATCGGCAGCGGCGAGAATCGCGCCCTCGAGGCGGCCCAGCAGGCGATTTCGTCGCCGCTGCTCGACAACGTTTCGATCAACGGCGCCAGCGGTGTGCTGATCAACATCCTCGGCGGCGACGACCTCACCCTGGGCGAGGCCACCCAGATCAGCGAGATCATTCACGAGGCAGTGGGAGACGAGGCGCAGATCATCTTCGGCGCCGGCGGCGACCCCAACCTCACCGGCGAGGTCCGGGTCACGGTGATCGCAACAGGCTTCGACCGAGCGGTCACTGGCGAGCCGGTGGTCGAGCGGGGGACTTCGCCGCAGGTGCTGCCGTTCCGGAGGGGCGGGGCGGGCAGCACCGCCACGCCGCAGCCGAGTGCGACCCCGGCGCCGTCCCAGGCATCCCAGCCCCAGCAGCCCTTCGTGCGGCAGACCCCGCCGCCGGCCTCGCGCCCGGCTGCGGCACCCGACGTGACCGACCTCGAGATCCCGACCTTCATCCGGCGGCAAATGGACTGATGTTTTTCCCGCGCTACTCCAGATTCCTGCTGTTCCCAAGCGCGGTGGCCGTTCTCGGCGCCGCAGCGATGTTCGCCACTCGCGGCGCCTGGCCCTGGCAGCGGCTCTCCGACGTGCCCACCGCCGGTGCAATCGTGGTGTCGAATCCGTTCAAGGTCGTCAAGGACACGCTTCATTCCGGCGAGTCCGTGTCCACCCTGCTGGCGCGCCAGGGAGTCACCGGCTTCGACATCGGCTCGCTGTCCGAGCTGTTGAGCTTCGACCCGCGCCGCCTCCGGGCAGGCCTGGTCGTTTCGCTCCACAAGGACGTGGTATCCGACGAGCCAACCCGGATCGAGATGAAGCCCGACGCCAATCAGCGACTGCGCTTCATTCGCACCGCCAGCGGTTGGCAGGGCGAGGCGCTGCCGATCCGCTGGATCACCGACACGATCCGGATCGCGGGTGTAATCGAGACATCGCTCACCGCCGCGGCCGATCGCGCGATCAGCGAGGCAACACTCGATCACGAGGCGCGGTTGCAGTTCGTCAACAGTCTCGCCGACGTGAACGCCTGGTCGGTCGACTTCTCCCGCGATCCCCAACCGGGTGACCCGTTCACCGCGGTGGTGGAACGCGAGGTGAGCGAGGAGGGCGCGGTCCGCTTCGGTCGGGTGCTGGCCAGCGACATCACCATCAACTCGCGTCGCCTGACCGCTTTCAGATACACACCTGACAATGGCAAGCCGGGGTATTACGACGCCGAGGGCAAGGCGCTTCGGCGGGAGTTCCTGGCGGCACCACTCGAGTTCCGCTACGTGACCAGCGGAGTGAGCAATCGCCGTTTCCACCCGGTGCTCAAGATCTATCGCCGTCACGAGGGGATCGATTATTCGGCGGCCACCGGCACTCCGGTGCGCGCTGCCGCCAACGGCACCATCGTGCGCGCCGGACGTGCCGGCGGCTACGGCAACCTGGTGGAAATTCGCCATCGCAACGGGATCACCACTCGTTATGCCCACCTGTCCTGGATCAACCCGGCTTACCGCGCCGGACGCTCGGTGATGCAGGGTGAACTGATCGGCAAGGTCGGCAGCACCGGCACCGCCACCGGTCCGCACCTGCATTATGAGTTCCGGGTGAACGGCGTTCCACGCGACCCGCGCACGATGAAGTTCGAGGCCGGCGAACCGCTGGCCGACAGGGATCGTCCGGGGTTCGCCGCCGAGCAGCGGATTCTTTCGGAATTGCTGGCCCGGGGCACCGGCGAGGCACTCGCCGCGCTGACGACGCACTGACCCTGGTGCGCAAGTCCCGGCGGGGTTCGTGATCCGGGCTCCCCTGTTCCTCCTCGCCGTCGCGATCCTGATCGCGGCGGCGTTGGCTTGGTGGCCCTGGCGTCGCGAGCTGGGTCGCAAGCCCGCCTGGGCAGGACTGATCGCCCGGTTCGTGGCTATTCTTGCCACGCTGCTGCTGCTGTTCGATCCGGGTGTCCGGCTCGGCAGCAGCGAGCGACCGCTGGTGTTGCTCGACAACTCGGTGTCGATGCACGCCACCGCGGCAAACCCCGATTCAGCGCTTGCGTTGGCCACATCCCTGGGCGATGTGGTGGAGTTCGGCGAGCTGATGCCGGGCGAACCCGGTGGCAGCAGCAGATTGTCGTCATCACTCGCATCCGCCGTCGCGGCCGCTCGTCCGATCATCGTGGTCACCGACGGCGAGATCCAGGACGCTGCCGGGATCCCGGCCGATCTCCTGGCACAGGCCACCGTGCACCTGCTGCCACGAACTGTCGGGGCCAACATCGCCATCACCGATGTGCGGATGCCGACCAGGCTGTCTGTCGGTGATACACTCCACTTCGAGATCGACATTCTCGGTGCCGGTGACGCAGCCGATACGATCCGGCTCGAGGTGCTCGATGGCGACTCGCGGCTGGCCAGCGTGCAGGCGGTGCTGGATTCCGGCAGGAGATCGGGCACGGTACAGGGTGAGTTCGTGCTGCCGACCGGGCTGACCGGCGACCGGTTCATCGCGGTCCGACGCGTAGGCTCACCGGATGCCGAACCACAGGACGATCTCAGGTGGCGCTCGATCAGGGTGACTTCGTCGCCCGGAATCGTGCTGGTTGCAGACACGCCCGACTGGGATGCGCGGACACTGCTCGCCACGCTCGCATCAGTAACCGCAGCACCGGTGCGCGGCTTCGTGCAACTTGTGCCCGGCACCTGGCATCGGATGGACAATCTCGCTCCCGTGTCACTGGCGACGGTGCGAACTGCTGCCGCCGATGCCGACCTGCTTGCGGTTCTCGGCGACACCACGTCCTGGCGAACCCTGGGCAGGACCAGGCTGATGTGGCCGGTAGCCACCGCCGCTGGCGACTGGTACCTGGGCGGTGGTGGCGCGTCGCCGCTGTCGGCTGCGCTGGTGGGAGTCGACACCGATGCGCTGCCGCCGCTGGCGGCGGTGAGCCAGGGAATCGCCGGTGAATGGATCGGTCTGGTGGCTCAGCGCTCGCGTCGAGGCGCGGATGTGCCGGTGGTTGCCGGCAGCGCCGCCGGCACCCGCACGATCGTGATCGGTGCCGCCGGCTTTCACGGTTGGGCAATGCAGGGTGGCGTCGCGGAGCAGGTCTGGCGCACGATGATCGCTCAGGGCGTCGAGTGGCTGCTGTCGGCACCGCCGACCGATGCGAACGCGATCCGACTGCTCGACCCGGTGGTACAGCGCGGCCGCGCGGTCCGGTTTTCGGGAACGAGCGCCACCGAGGCGGCGATCGAGTTCAGTCGTGATACCCTGATCCGGATCGACACTCTCAGGTTCGACGGCGACGGGATTGCAACGGCGGCGCTGCCCCCCGGTCGCTGGCAGTGGCAGACCGACAGCAGCCACCAGGGCGAGCTGATGGTGGAGCGATACTCCGACGAGTTGTTGCCGGCGCCGGTGCGACTCGGGGCGGCGGAGGCAGCAGTGGTTCCCCGACCAGCCAGGCGTTCACTCCGCGAACTGTGGCCGCTGTTCGCGGTGGCAGTGGCCGGGTTCGTCACCGAATGGCTGATCCGCCGCAAGTTGGCACTGCGCTGACCAGTCCGGGGCCATCGCCCCGGTTATTTTCTCGCCAATGGCAATCCTCCGCTCCCGGACCGGCCTCTGGTCCCGCCTCAAGCAACTGGCGCTCACCGACGTCGGCGCGCTGGTCCGCGGCCTCAAGGGCGATGAACTCGAGCAGATCGAGCGGACCCTGATCGAGGCGGATTTCGGGGTTCCCGCCACGCTGGACCTGGTGGAGTATCTCGAGGCCGAAATCCGGCGTGGCAAGGTCAAGACCGACGTCGACCTCCGCAGCGCGTTCGCCACCCGGATCGCCGAACTGCTGGCCGGCCCCGGCGTCCCGGGCGAAATCGCGCGCGCCGCAACTCCGCCCACGGTGGTGCTGGTGATGGGTGTCAACGGCGCCGGCAAGACCACCACGATCGCAAAGCTCGCTCGTCGGCTGGTCGGCGAGGGCCGCAGCGTGCTGCTGGCCGCCGCCGACACCTGGCGCGCCGGTGCAATCGAACAGCTCGCCACCTGGGCGGATCGGCTGGGGGTGGCCTGTGTGCGCGGTGCACCGGGTGGTGATCCGGCAGCGGTGGCGTTCGACGCGGTGGAAGCGGCGGTCAGGCGCGAGATCGACACGGTGATCATCGACACCGCAGGCCGCTTGCACACCCAGGACGACCTGATGGTGGAGCTCGGCAAGGTCGCCCGTGTTGTCGATCGCAAGGTGCAGGGTGCGCCGCACGAGGTGTTGCTGGTGCTCGACGGCACGGTGGGACAG
Organism: uncultured bacterium; assembly: GCA_965651205.1. Lineage (GTDB taxonomy): Bacteria > Gemmatimonadota > Gemmatimonadetes > Gemmatimonadales > GWC2-71-9 > Palsa-1233. The sequence goes on along the minus strand of CBFGRM010000022.1, from coordinate 7,046 downwards.
AACGCGGTGCAACAGGGCAGGCAGTTCGCACGAATCGTACAACCCACCGGCCTGGTGATCACCAAGCTGGATGGCAGCGCCCGAGGTGGGGCAGTGGTGGCACTGCGTCGCGAACTCGACGTACCGGTGCGATTCATCGGCACCGGCGAATCGCTCGAAGACCTGCTGCCCTTCGACCCGCGTCGCTGGGCCGAAGAACTGCTCGGCGACTGAACCCTTGGCAACGCGACTGGGTTGGACCGGATTGGTGGGCGGGCTGGTCCTCCAGGCGCTCACCTATCTGCTGGCCTTTGCGACTCCCGGAATTGCGATCATCCCCTGGTTGAGTGCCATCGGCATTGCAGCCACGTTGACCGGCACGCTGATCCTGGGCGCCGCGCGCGGCGGCAGGTTGTCCCGTCCCGCCTGGGTGGCGGCCGCAACATTGTTCACCGTGCTGGTGGTCGCCTTCATCGCGGTTACCCTGTTGCCGGCCGAAACCGCCGACGGACCACTGTGGCTGGGACTGCCGCGTCGAGCCGCGATCGTGCTCCTGGGAGTCGGCGTGCTGCCGATGCCGATCCTGGCGTGGGCCTACGCCAGCGATCATCGACCACGACAGTCCCGCTCGGAGTCTGAGGAGTGATCGACCGCACCACGGTGATCGTGTCGGTCGGTGCGCTCTACTTCGCGATCTGCATCGCGATAGCGGTCTGGGCGGCACGACGAACCCGCACATCGGCGGATTTCTTCGTGGCCGGTCGGGGGGTCGGTATCTGGACCCTGGCGCTGGCATCGATGGCATCCACGTTGTCGGGCTTTGCCTTCATCGGGGGGCCCGGGCTGGTGTACCAACGCGGCCTGGGTGCGGTCTACATCGTGTTGCCGGCGGCGATCACCGGAGCGATCACCGCGTGGGTGCTGGCGCGCCGGATGCGATTGCTCGCCGAGGCGCGAGGGTTGCTCACCGTGCCGGAAGCGGTCGGGGTGCGCTATCGGTCGCCCGCTGTGCGTCGACTTGCCGCCGTGTCGATCCTGGTTGCTACCATCGGATACATTGCCGCCAACTTCCTGGCGCTTGGCCTGATCATCGATGCCATCTTCGGGGTCGGACTGATGCCGTCAATCTGGGTCGGTGCGCTGGTGGTGCTGGGCTACTCCGCCAGCGGCGGGATGATCGCGGGGGTCTACACCGACCTGTTCCAGGGCATCCTGATGGCTTGCGCGTCGGTGATGGTGTTCGTCGCGGTGCTGGGTAGCGGCAACGGCCTGGCCACCATCTCCCGCGACATCGTGGCAGCCGACCCCGGCTGGTTCGGTCCGTGGGGCACCGGCACACCGCTGGCCGCACTTTCGCTGTACTTCGTGTTCAGTCTCGGCACGCTCGGGCAACCACACGTGCTGCACAAGTTCTATATGCTGCGCGATCCCCGGCAGATGCGCTGGTATCCGCTGCTGATGACCGGAGCGATGCTGCTCACGCTGCTGCTGTTCGTGGGCGTGGGATTGGCGGTGAAAGCCAGGGTTGCGGCCGGCGACATCGCGCCGCTGCAATCGGCGGATGAAGCCACGCCGACCTTCCTGCTCAACTATGCGCCGGCAGTGCTTGCCGCATTGGTGTTCAGCGGCGTGGCTGCCGCGGTGATGAGCACCGTCAATGCATTCCTGTCGCTGGCGGCGGCGGCGGTGGTGCGTGACCTGCCGCTGCGCAGGATGGCCGACCGACAGGAGTTGCGCGCGGCCCGACTGGCAACGGTGGTGGTGGCGGTGGCCGGAGCCGGCCTTGCCAGTGGCAGCGACACGCTGGTGGCGTTGCTGGGCGTGTTCGGGTTCGGCCTTTTTGCAGCCACGCTGGTGCCGTCGCTTGCGATCGGGTTGATCTGGCCGGGCGCCACCAGGATCGGTGCGCTGGCCTCGATGGTCGCAGGACTCGTGCTCACGCTGGTTCTGGAGACCCTGGTGTGGTCAGGCTCGGCCACCCTGCCCGCAGGAGTCACTGCGACAGGGATCACGCTGGTGGTGTCGCTGCTGGTGTTCCTGGCGGTCTCTTGGTTGACCCGTTCCGGTGCTGCTGCCGATCTCGACCCCGACGTGCGCCTTGTCATCGACTCGCAGTCTGTCGGGACTCAAGGCGAGCCACTGCCGCCTCGGCGTCGCGCAACTGTTGCCGCTGATCGGGGTCAGCCGACTGCCACCAGTGGATGAACAGGCGGTAGTGTGCGAGCGCCTCGTCGGGCCGGTCGGTGCGTTCCGCAATCACCCCCAGGTAGTACGCCGCTCGAGTCGCCAGCAGGTCGATCGGTCCGAAACTCTGGAAGTAGCGCTCCGCATCGCGGAGGTTGCCACGCTCGAGGTGGCGCAGGCCGACGAGGTAGCGAAGGGTGAGCACGGGGTCGATCGAGCTGAGCCACGGCAGGCGCATCACCGCCGAGTCCATCGCGGTCGTGGGTGCGCTGCCGGCCACGAAGTCCCTGTAGGTGCCGAGTGCGTGCCGGTACACCCGGACGATTCTTGCTGACTGCTGCTCGTCGCGGCTGGCGAATGACTGTTCCTGGGCTGCCATCCACGCCACTGTGCTGTCCAGGTCACGCCAGCGCCGCTCCTCGATCGCAAGCAATCCGACCCAGAACCGACTGCTGAACTGCTGCACCCTGGACAACCTGTCGGCTGCGCGATGCGCTGCCGCCGAATCCGGGAATCCGGACAGGTGCAATTGAACCTGGCGGCGTTCCGACCAGAGCCCCTGGTCGGTGGTCAGGCCTTCGAGCGACGCCAGGTCACGCTGGATCGGCGCGACGATTCCCTGTGGCACGGTCACGCGCAGGCGCAGGTGGGTGAACGGGTTGCTCTCCGGAGACCGATGTCCGAGTGTGTCACGGATCCGCTGATGGAGACGCGCCAACTCATCGCGGAGGTCCGGCGTGGCCGGTATCGCAACCGTACCGGGGAGGCAATGATCAACGATGACCTCGTAGGGCAGCGAATCCAGCAGTGCCAGCGCCTGCCTGCGCGAGGTCGCCGTGCCCCAGAGCAGGTCGAAGACAACCCGTTGCGTGCACCTGCTGCTGCCGCGATCGATGGCGTGGAACTCGGTGAGCAATCGGTCTGCGCCGGCAGAGTCGAAGTGGAAGATCGCGTCCTCGATGAGGTGCAGGTAGGGCTCGCTGTAATGGTGGTTGAGTTCAATTGCGCGTCGGAATGCTTCACGCCAGACTTGCGCCGGCAGCAGCGTCTCCCGATCGTGGAATGCGCGGTCACCCAGGGCAACCCACCCTTCCACGTCGTCGGGGTATCGTCGCAGGAGCTGGCGCAGCAGTTCGATCTGTTCCGACGATCCGAGTGTGCGAGGATAGGGGAGTCGGCTGCCCATATCCCCGAGTACCAGCAACCGGTCACGATCCGGCAACCGATCCACCAATCGGGCCAGGTGTTGCAGGTGAGTGTCCACGTCGCCGAGCTTGGCGCCCCAGTCGTCTGACTTGATCAGCCGATAGCGTGCCCGGGCGAAGTTGGAGTCGAGCTCCACTGCCTTGGCGTAGTGGAGTGCGGCTTCCCGCCATTTCGCCACCCGGTACGAGCGCTCACCGGCCAGATACTCCTTGAGTGCAGGCAGCGACCTGGTGGTTAGTGCCCCCAGGGACGCTGGTGCAACGTTGTTGTCGGACGGCAGCAGGTTGTTGCGAAGCAGGTCGAGAGTGAGTTGGTCTACCAGTTGCGAGACGCTGTCGAGCGGTCCGGCCACACGTGCCGAGCCGCGACGATGCCAGGGATCCACTTCGTAAACCTCGGCGATCATCGCAATGCCGGGACCGTAGCCGGTGATGCTCCCAGTTACCACGTAGCGTGCGCCGACCTGGCGCCCGATCGCCGCTGCACGTTCGGCACTGATCAACTCATTGGCAGAATCGCCGGCGGAACGCCAGGCGGTGATCACGGTGGTCGGGTCGATCTTGCGGAGGCCGGCAGTGCCCTCGATGCCGTATGAGAGGAGCTCCACCATCCCCTCCTGCAGTTCCTGGCCCTCGGTCACGCCAACCCGCCAAGGCAACACGGCAACTGCCGGTTCAGGCAGGTCGGAATCCGTGGGCGACTCCGGTGCGGGACGATCGGGCCATATCAGCCCCGCCACCACGATCAGCAGTGCCGAGGCTGCCACCAGGCCGCGCTTCCATCCGGTCCTGCGTGCTGTCCCCACTCGCGAGGCATCGAGCAGGATGTCCCGAATTCGCGCCGCCGAATACGTGCGCCGGTCTGGCTCCTTGGCGAGGCACGTCCCCACCACTGCCACCACGCTGCCCGGCAAGCCGGGGCGGAGGATATCGAGCGCCACCGGTTCATCGTTGCGGATTGCCTGGAACAAGTTCTCGGTATCACGGCCAGCGAACGGCCGCCTTCCGGCAAGCATCTCGTAGAGCACCACACCCAGAGACCAGATATCAGTGCGATGGTCCACCGAGCCGGAATCGACCTGCTCGGGGCTCATATACGGTGCGGTGCCCACTCCGAGGCGGTGCCAGCCCTTGGTGGCACTGCCGATACGGGCGATGCCGAAGTCGACCAGGCAGGCACCATTGCCGGACAGCAGGATGTTTTCCGGCTTGACATCGCGATGAATGATTCCCTTGGCGTGTGCCGCCGCCAGTCCGTCAGCCACCCCGGCTGCAACCTTCAGCGCCTCCCCCAGTGGCAGCGCTCCGGCGGCGATTCTCGCCCGCAAGGTGCCACCGCCAAGCAGACCCATCGCAATGAACGGTCGTCCGTCGCTGCTCCGGCCGATTTCGTGGATCGTCACGATGTGCGGATGGTCGAGTGCCGATGCGAGTCGAGCCTCGGCCTCGAAGCGGGTTACCGTGCTCGCGTCGACTTCGGTGTCGGCGGCGAGCAGCTTCAGGGCCACCACACGATCGAGATCAGGATCCCGGGCTCGGTACACCGTGCCGGAGGAGCCGGTGCCGAGTCGCTCGAGAATCTCGAAGCGACCGACCTGCTTCGGATCGTCGCCGTCTGATTCCACCAGGCGGGCCGCCGTCTCGAGGTCGAGGTTGGCGAGGAAATCGGGATCTTCGGTGGCGAGCGTGTCGTGATGCCGGAGTAGCCGCTCCACCTCGGTGCGGACTTCCGGATCGGTGGCACTGGCGAGAAGTTCGCTGCGATCTGCAGCCGGCGCATCCAGGATCGCCGTGAACAATCGTTCTACGGCGGCCCAGTTCACTCACCGGCCTCGGCGAGTGCCTGATGCAGGATGGCCCTGGCCAGCGCCCAGTCCGACTTGACAGTTCGCGGCGAGACTCCCAGTGCCGTGGCCGTGTCCTCGACGGTCATTCCGCCGAAGAAGCGGCACTCCACGGTGCGGGCGAGTCGCGGGTTGCGGCGTTCGAGCTCCTCGAGTGCGAGGTCGAGTTCGAGCAGCTCGCTACTGTAGGCGTCGACCTGCCCGGTGTCCTCCTCCAGGCGGAGCGCGGCCACCCCGTTACCTCGCTTGGCGGCGGTGCGCCGCCTGGAAGCGTCGACCAGCACCTGCCGCATTGCCCGCGCGGTGGCCGCGTGGAAGTAGGCCTGGCCGCGAGCCGTCACTCGTGGATCCCGGGCCAGTCGCAGATAGGCCTCGTGGACCAGCTCGGTGGTCTGCAGCGTGATGCGACCACCCTCGCGGCGGAGCTGCCGACGCGCGAGTTGTCGGAGTTCGTCGTGGATCAGCGGGATGAGGTCGTCGAGATCGGGGAGGGGTGCCTCGTCCCGTCCCGCGACCTCGTCGGTGTCGGTCATCGGGGGCCTGGCTGGGATGACGCTAAGGTGCGTCACCACCAGCAGGGGCGCAAGCCTCCGGGGCGTCGCTGCGCCCGAGACCATCCCGGGCATTCCGGCGATGATGTCGGGTCGCAAGGCGACGCGACGGGTAAAGCTGCAGGCGGGCGTCACGTCAGGGCGGGACTACCACGCCTCGCCACAGTGCGGCCACTGCTGCGGATGGCAGCCAGGTTGCGGCGTCGCGATCTCCGCTGAATTCCGCCCAGGGCCAGGTATCCAGGCTGTCATTGTCGCCCAGCCAACCGGCGGCTTCGTCGATGCTCCCGAGAGCACCGCCACTGGTCGCAGGCAGTCTGGCTTCGAGGATGCTTCTCGTCCAACCCCGGATCAGGTCATAGACCTGCGGCGGCACATCGAAGTGCTGTGCGCCCGGTGTCTCGGTGTAGGACCAGAGTCCGCCATATCCACGCACTTCGGCGAAGAGTTCCCTCAGGTACGGGACGTCCACAACCGTGTCCAGCTCGCCGGTGATCAGCAGTACCGGCACATTCAGGAAGGTCGCGTCACTCGGCGCCATTACGGCGTTGTGATTCTTGGCCGGTGCCCTCAGGACTACCCCGATGGTTCGATCGGGGTTGCGGTGTGCAAACCCGAGAGCCTCGGGGCCACCGCCTGACATTCCGAAGGTAAGCAGCGGAATGTTGCTCATTTCAGGATGACCACTCTCGGCACCCCCGCTGGCCAGTCCGGCCAACACGAACTGGTCCGATGCTGTCGAGCTGGACAGACCTCGCTGCTCGGCGCCGAGGATCGCAAGCCCGAACTGCCTGGCGATCACCTTGATCGAGTCGGCGAGCTCGCTGAGTGCCTGATCGATCGCAGGGTCAGGGGCACCGAACGGCGAGGTGCCATCGGCAAACCCGCGGGTGTCGGGACCGCCAAGGACCAACACTGCCCCCCGGATCTGACTGACACCGGAAGGCACGAACACCGCCAAGTTGAGTGGACCACCGAGAGACCAGACCTCCTGCGTTCCCATCCTGATGTCGTGGCTTGCACCCGATGCGGAGAGCGTGATCGAAGCCGAGTAGGGGGTGAAACCCGCCGAGATGCAGTTGATGGTCACCGACCCGATCACGACATCCTTGAGTTCGAACTTGCCGTCGGCATCCGAAGTAGTCCGATTGAATCCGATGCTGACATTGGCACCAACCACCGGGTCGCCGCTCAACAGACTGGTCACGACACCGGTCACGGTCGCGGTCTGCGCAGGTGGCGGAGGGGGTGGAGGAGGAGGTGGGGGAGGGGGTGGAGGAGGT
>CBFGRM010000021.1:0-29991 GCA_965651205.1 uncultured bacterium | reverse complement strand
ACCGTGGTATCCGGCGGCGGTGGCGGCGTGACCGTGGTATCCGGCGGTGGCGGCGGCGTGACCGTGGTGTCCGGCGGTGGCGGCGGCGTGACGGTGGTGTCGGGTGATGGCGGTGGTGGTGCGGGCAGCACCGGCGGCGGGTTGACGCCCTGTTCCAGGCCGGTTGCATCGGTGCCGCAGGCCAGCACCAGTGACATCAGGATCGGGAACTGCAGGTTGACCATTCGCATCGCCCTCAAGTATCGGAGGCTGGGCCCTCCGCTCGCAGTGCGGCCCACTGCTTCTTGCCGCGCCTCAGGAATACGGCGCCGCCCGCCAGCAACGTCGTCGGATTGATCGTTGCCTGGCCGTCGGTCGGTTCGTCGTTGATGCGCAGGGAGCCGGCGGCGGCAAACTGCTTTGCCTGCTTCCGCGATTCCGCCAGGCCGCTCATCACGAATGCATCGAGGACGCCGATGCCGGCCTCGAGCTGTTCTCGGTTGACGACGACCGACGGTATCTCCGACTGCACCATTTCCAGCGTCGCGGGATCGGCGTCGGCCAGGCTGCCGCCACCGAACAGGATCGCCGCGGCCCGAGTCGCGCGCTCTACCGCATCGGCACCGTGAATCCGGCTGGTGACATCGTCAGCCAGCGCGCGCTGGGCAATTCGGGCCGCAGGGTTGGCCTGGTGCTCGACGGTGATCGCGGCAATCCGGTCGAGGTCGATGAACGTGAAGAAGCGCAGCAGCCGTTCCACGTCGGCGTCGTCGGTTCGCAGCCAGAACTGGTGGAATTGGTATGGCGAGGTTCGTGCCGGGTCCAGCCACACGTTGCCCGACTCGCTCTTGCCGAACTTGGTGCCCGCGGCAGTGGTGAGCAGCGGCAGCACCAGGCCGTGCAACCTGGTGCCATCGCGGCGGGCGCCCAGCTCGATGCCAGCGGTGATGTTGCCCCACTGGTCGCTGCCGCCCATCTGCAGTTCGCACTTTTCCTGTCGCGCGAGATGGGCGAAGTCGTGCGCCTGCACCAGCATATAGGTGAACTCCGCGAACGAGATGCCGCTGTCGAGCCGCGACTTGACGGTGTCCTTCTGCAGCATATAGCTCACCGTGAAGTGCTTGCCGGTGTCGCGCAGGAACTCCAGCAGGCCCATCCCGGCGAGCCAGTCGGCGTTGTCGAGCATCACCGCGTCGGTCGGACCGCTGCCGAAGCTGAAAAACGCACTGAGCTGGTTGCGGATGGCCGCAGCGTTGGCGGCGATCACCTCCGGGCCCAGCATCGGACGCTCGGCCTTCTTGCCGGATGGGTCGCCCACCATTCCGGTGCCGCCTCCCACCAGCACCAACGGGCGTCCGCCGAGCCGCTGGAGCCAGGACAGCGCCATAACCGGCACCAGATTGCCGACGTGCAGCGAGTCGGCGGTGGGGTCGAAACCCACGTAGGCGGTTATCGGCCCCTCAAGCAGGCGGTCGGCGAGTGCCGGGGTGGCGTCGTGCACCATCCCCCGCTCGGTGAGCACGGTCAGCAGGTCGTTCATACGCGGCAAGATGCCGCCGCCCCGCCGGGCCGTGCAAGCACCGTCGTCCCCGGGTATTTTGCGGAATGGCAACACGGCGCACTCGTTCGGCCCCCGGCCGCCGTCGGTTCCCGGTATGGCCCAAGTCGGTTCTGGCTCAGCGACTGCTGATCGGAGTGATGGCCCTGGGCCTGTTCGGTCTGGTGGCCGTCGGGGCGGTCTGGGCCCGTGCGTGCAGCAATTCACGCTGCCCGTCCATCGACGGCCTCAATTCCTACGATCCCTACCAGGCATCGAAGGTGTACGCCGCCGACGGCAGGCTGATCACCGACTTTTTCTTCGAGCGCCGCACGGTGATCACCCTCGACTCGATGGCGCCGTCGCTGCCGGCGGCGTTCCTGGCGGTCGAGGACAAGCGCTTCTACGAGCACAACGGAGTAGACTGGTACGCCGTGCTGGCCGCCTTCAAGGACGGCCTGCTCGGCCGACCGCGCGGGGCCTCGACCATCACGATGCAGCTCGCCGGCAACCTCTTCCCCGAGGACATCGACCGGCGACAGCGGCGCGGCATCGCCGGCATCGCCCGCAAGATCCGCGAGGCGAAGGTGGCCGGGCAGATCGAGGACCGCTACACCAAGGACCGCATCCTCGAGCTGTATCTCAACCAGATCTCGCTCGGCAACGGCGCCTTCGGGGTGGAGGCGGCTTCGCAGCGCTACTTCGGCAAGCACGCCTCGGAGCTCAACGCCGCCGAGTCGGCGATGCTTGCGGCGCTGCCATTCGGACCGACCATCTACAACCCGCGCCGCAACCCCAACTTCGCCGTGCATCGTCGCAACCTGGTGCTCAGCCTGATGGAGGGCGCCGGGGCGCTGACCCACGAGGAAGCCGAGACCTGGAAGGCGTATCCGCTGGCACTGTCATCACAGTCGGACTTCGCCGGCGTGGGAGAGTACTTCGTCGAGTATGTGCGTCAACTCCTCGAGGCACGCTTCGGCCGGGCGCTGTACACCGAGGGGTACCGGATCTACACCACCCTCGACCTCGATGCACAGGGTGCGGTGGAGCGGGCACTGTCGGCGCAACTCGAGCGGATCGAGAGCGGCGCGCTGGGCAGATATCGACACACCACCTACCGCGAATACCTCGAGGAGCGCGGCGACGACATCGGCGAGCTGAGCAACTCGCCGTACCTGCAGGGTGCCGCGGTGGTGCTCGAGGCCAGGACCGGCAACATCCTGGCGATGGTGGGCGGCAGGGATTTCAGCGACTCCAAGTTCAATCGGGTGGTGCAGGCCAGGCGTCAGCCGGGATCGACCTTCAAGCCGCTGGTATACGCAACTGCGCTGGAGCAAGGCTGGTCCTTCTCCGACAAGATGGTGGACGAACCGGTGTCGATCCCGATTCCCGATCAGGCCAACTGGGAGCCGTCCAACTTCGACCTGCGCTTCACCGGCGACTCGATGACACTGCGCGAGGGACTGCTGCTGTCGAAGAACTCGATCGCGGTCAAGGTGGGTCAGGCAGTGGGTGCGCCGGCGATCGTCGAAACTGCCCGGCGGTTCGGCATCAGCACGCCCGTGCCCGCGGTGCCGTCGATCTCGCTCGGCTCACCCGACGTGTACCCGATCGAGATGGTGGCCGCATACACGGTGTTCGCGAACCTCGGTTACCGCACCGAACCCAACGCGGTGCTGCGGGTGGAAGATCGCCAGGGGCGGATGGTGTGGGAGCCGAAGCCGGTGAGGCGGCGGGTGCTCGACGAAACCACCGCCTACCGGATGACCGATGCACTCAAGGGCGTGGTCACCAGCGGAACCGCCCGTTCGGCGGTGTGGGGTGCTGGCTTCAGGATTCCCTCCGGCGGCAAGACCGGCACCACTAACGACTACAACAATGTCTGGTTCATCGGCTTCACCAACGACCTGGTGGCCGGGGTGTGGATGGGCTTCGACCAGCTCAAGCCGATAATGGGCAACGCACAGGGCGGTCGACTTGCTGCGCCTGCCTACACGCAGTTTATGCAGGAGATCTACCAACGTCGTCCGACGCCGGGCGACTGGGCGGAGCCGGAGAATATGTTGCAGGCGATCGAGGTGGATCGCACCACCGGCTACCGAGCCACGGCGTTCTGTCCGCGCGACGTGGTCGAGATCCGCAACTATCCGCCGGGTGGCGGCCCCAAGGATTATTGCCCGATTCACTCGCCGTTCGGCCAGGCAGGCACGCCGTAGTGCAGCGGTTCACGGCGAGGTGGCTGCTGCCGATCGATGCGCCGGCAGTGGAGCACGGTGCGCTGCTGGTGGACGATTCCGGAAAAATTGCGGCGATGGGTGCCGACTCGACCGTGCCCGATCCGCCAACCGCCGCACCCGTGAAGCTGGGCGAGGTGGTGCTCTTGCCCGGGCTGGTCAACACCCATTCGCACCTGGAGCTCACCGGCTTTGCCGGCCAGGTCGACGAACCCGATTTTCTGCGCTGGATCGCAGCGGTGATCAAGGTGAAGTCGGGGCGCAGCGACCAACTGTTCTTCGATGAGGCCTGCCGCGGTGTCGAGGCGATGTGGCGCGCCGGTGTGACGACGGTGTGCGACACCGGCAGCACCGGTGCGGTGATCGCCGCACTCGATCACCTCGGCGCCAGCGGCATCTCGCACCACGAGGTGTTCGGTGCGCATCCCGAACAGTGTCAACCGGCGATGCGGCAGTTCTCGGCCGACCTCGATCGCCTGGCACTCCACGCCACCGGCCGGGTGGGCCTGGGCGTATCGCCACACGCGCCCTACACCGTGAGCGGCCCGCTGTACGCGGCATCGGCAGACCTGGCGCGGGCCCACGGCGTGCCGATGGCGGTTCACGTGGCCGAGCCGGCGGGTGAGGGCCAGTTGCTGCGCAAGTTCGAGGGAATCTTTGCCGAGGATTTCCGTCGTCGCGGCATACCGAGGCCTTCCCAAGGCGGGGAGTCGCCGATTGGATTCCTGCAGCGGCACGGCGTGTTGTCGGAGCGGACGCTCTGCATTCACGCGATCGATGTCGACCAGCACGACGCCGACCTGATGAAGCAGCATCAGGTGGCGGTGGCGCATTGTCCGCGATCAAACCGGTTCCACCATCGGGCCGATGCACCGGTGCGGCTCTATCTGGAGCGGGGTCTGCGCCTCGGGCTGGGCACCGACTCGGAGATCAGTGTCGACCCGCCCGACCTCCGGGCCGAGGCTCGCGCGGCGCGGCTGCTCACCGGTTGGTCGGCGATCGAGGCCGTGCGAGCGCTGACGCTGGGAGGTGCCGAGGCGATCGGTCGAGCCGACCAGTGCGGGTCGCTCACGGCGGGCAAGTGGGCGGATCTGGTGGCCATTTCGTGCCGGGCCGAGGGCTCGCCGGAGGAGCAGGTGCTGGCCGGCGGCAGCGAGGGGGTGCTGGGCACCTGGCTGGCTGGTCGGGAAGTGCACCGGGTCACGAGCCCGCAATGACCTTGAATCCGGCGCCTCGAATGGGTATTCGTACTCAACGTCGCGCGGAGAACCCGGTGCGTTGCCTCGCCTTGAATGCCTCGTTTGAACCACTCACGATGGTGCCAACCCGTCGGGCGCTTCGCCTCGTCATCGAGGGGAAGGCCGAACTGGTGGAGTCGGATGGCGGTGAGCCGGTACGCAGTGCCCGAATGCGGGTGCCAAGACCCGCGATAATCCGCCTTGTCCGCTTCGTGCACGTCCCCCGCCGTTTCCGCCGCCAAGTCACCAACACATTCCTCTTTGCCCGCGACAGCTACACCTGTCAGTACTGTTCGCGCCCGCAGTCGCAACTGAGGATGCGTGAATGCCTCACCCGCGACCACGTGGTGCCGCAGTCGCGTGGCGGTGGCAACGACTGGACCAACGTCGTGACGGCGTGTTCGAGCTGCAACACGCGCAAGGGCAATCACCTTCCCGACGAGATCGGGATGCGGCCCCACACCGTTCCCACCGAGCCGCATTTCGTGCACCTGTCGTGGGCGATCCGGCGGCTGTCGCCGGCCCAGCAGAAGTACATCCGCCTCTTCTACGGCGACGAGGCATTGGCAGCGTTGCGGCCAAGGTAGCCGTCTCTTCGGAAGCATTGCGAACAATCAACCGCAGGCAATCATCGGAGGCGTCGTGGCAGATTCCGCTCTTCCGGGATTTCGCAGCAAGGTGCTCGATCGGCTGACCGCCGCCACGCGCTGGCTGCCCAAGGGCCGCACCACTGCGCATCGCGCCATCTGGCGGATCCTCGGCGCCCCACCGCGCTTCGTCGGCACGGTCGACGGACAGCGCTTCGCGGTGGACACCAGTGACCGCAACATCGCCACCAACATCTACCTGTGGCAGGAATGGGAGCCACCCTCCACTGCCATCTGGCTGGCGCTGCTCGCACCAGGCCAGGTCGTGGTGGACGTGGGAGCCAACAAGGGCTGGTTTTCGCTGTTGGCTGCGAAGCGGGTGTTGCCGGGTGGCAGGGTGATATCGTACGAGCCGCTGCCCGGCAATGTCGCCGACCTGCAGTCCACCAGCGAGATCAACGGTCACAGTCACTGGACGGTGCGCCCGGTCGCGGCCAGCGATCGGGCCGGGGTGGCCCAACTGCAGACGCCGAAGAGTGCCGACGGGTCGGGCTGGGGTTCACTCGAGACCAAGGACGACCGCGATCTGGTGACCATCGACGTGCCGCTGGTCGAACTGGCCACCGACCTGGCGGAGCAGGGAATCGAACGCGTCGATCTCCTGAAGATGGACATTGAAGGTCACGAGCACGCCGCACTCAAGGGGCTGTTGCCGCTGCTCCGCGCGGGCAAGGTTGGCCACTTGCTGGTCGAGATCCACCTCAGCTACCTGGGCCGGGAACGATTCGGGGCCTTGATGGAGATGATGGCCGGGACCGGCTATGCAGCGCGCTGGCTCGACGAGTCGGCGCTCACCGAGGACGGCTGGCGGTTGGCGTATCGCGGTCTCCCCGACCGCAGCGTGCTCGATCGACTGGTGTCGGTGAGTGGCGCTGACGATCCCGTCATTCGTGACCGCAGGTATTTCAAGCTGCTCTGGAGCAGTCCCGCTACGGCACCCTGAACCGCGGACTCCGGGCTGCCGGCAGGGTTTGCGAGGGCAGGCCCACCAGGCGGAGCAGGAAGTTGGACACCGCATCGCCGCGTGAGGCTTCGCTGCCCGCGCCGGCGAAGCGCTGCATCTCGGCGAACTGTTCCTCGTCGAGCGCGGACACCCGAACCTCCGCCAGATAGAACCACTCCCCCTCGGTGCGAGGTGCCATATAGTTGATCGGAATGGCGCGTTCGAGCTGGAGGACGAAGTTGCCGAAGTCGCTGAACGATTCGGTGGTGGGCTCGCGGTTGGCGGAGAGGTAGGTGATGAAGTACTGGCCGAGCAGCGGCTCCCGGCGGATCACGGTGGTGAACTCGAACTCGCGTTCCTTGCTCGACCAGAACGCGTGCCGCTGCCAGAGTTCAACCCGCCAGTTGATGGAGATGCGGAAGGCATCCTCCAGCGCCTCACGCCAGCGGGACTCCTCCATCAGGTTGTGCAGCCGGACCTTGGGGTCACGCCTCACCGAATCGACCGTGACTTCCACGCGCGCGCTGGCCTGGCCGGACGCCACATTGGTGGCGCCGACAAGGATGACGGCGAGGAGCAACACGATCCGGAGCACGATCCGGCTCAGAATCGGCGTTGCAGTCGGAACGTGAATCGAACCGGTTCCGGGTCGGTTACCGACTTGGAGAGGTAGGCGCCGATCCAACCGGCATCAAGGCCGAAGCCGGCCGAGGCACGCCACTCGCTGAGCGCCTGGATCCGGTCGCCGGGCACCTGGCCAGGCCCGTCACCGGCCAGCCAGGCCGACCCGGCGTCGCCCAGCAGCACCAGGTCGATCCGGTCGAAGCCGAGTGCGTAGGGCCCGACCCGGGTGGCAAGCGAAAAATCGAAGCGTCGCCTGAGTTCCACCTGCGCGAACATCCGCCGATCGCAGAGTCCCGGTGTTGCCGGGTCGGGTCGTCGGCGTGAGTCGCAGGTGATGGTCCGAAACGGATATCCCGTCACGTAGTCGTCACCACCAAGGGCGCGACGACGCTGGATGGTGAGTGGGTCACCCCCGATCCAGCCCTCTCCGACCAGGCGCAGGTGGATCGCGTGCATCGGGTCGATCCGCTGATAGCGCCGCAAGTCGAAGTGCGCCTCGTAGGACTGATAACCCTCGGTTGGCAGGGCTGGCCGGATCTGCTCGGGCAGCAGGAACGGCGCCAGGTCGTTGCTCGACGCGCGGAGTCCCTCGACCCGCAGCAGCCATCCCTCCTGAGCCGCGTCGCGATCGTCACGGGTGTCCCAGGTGGCACCGAGTCGCAGATTGGTGTAGCGGCCGTCGTCGATCAGCGGATTGGCGCGCCAGGCCTCGTTGCTGCGGAGCACCGAGAAGGCGTCCACGGCGGGTACTGATCGGTCGCGCGACACCGCGAGTGAGCCGTCGATCTCGAGTTGCGGAGTGGTTTGCCAGGCAGCGAACAGCATCGCGCCCCGGGCACGGTACCAGTCGCGGTTGTCGCGACGGAATATCAGGGCACCGATCGACGATTCGGACTCCTTGAGCGGTTGATCGGCAGTGGCAACCACCTCGTCGCCCACGCCGAATCCGACGGTGAGAGGCTGGTCACCGTGACGGAGTCCGGTCACCGATGCCGACCAGCCGACAGTACCGCGGGTGCCGGAAGTCTCGCGCGAGGTGCGCAGGGTGACCGCGGCGTCAAAGCGGACGTCGAGCAGCGGCGAGGCGGTCCAGATGAGCGACGGCCCCAGTTTGATCGGCAATCCCTCGACCCGGTTGTAGACGCCGAAGTCGAGCCGTGGCGCGATCACCACATCGCCCACCCGGGTGGTGACGCGACCGGCCAGGTCGCGCAGCGTGATCATCGGCGCGGCGGGTTCGAGCGTGGCGTCGCCGGCCCTGCGCACCGACACGCGCGCCGGCCACGTTGTCACCGGGTCGGGAAACCGCGCCCCGGGATCGGCCAGGAACAGCCCACCCAGCACGATGATCCGGCCGGTGACCACGGCGCTGGAGTCGAGTCGCAGCGATCCGTTGATCACCACCACGTCGCCGTCGACCCGCGACGCGATCCGGGCATCGCCATCGTAGACACCAATGGTGCCCGCCACCGGTGCGTTGACCTGGGCACCACCATAACTGCGCAGCGTGGCCGGGTCGTTGAATCGCGCCAATGCAGACGCCAGCAGCGAATCGGGTATCGCACCCGCAGTGGTCGGCTGCTCTGGCGGCGCGCCGAAGTCGAAGGAGACGCCGCCGGAGTCCTGCGCGATTGCCACCATCGGCAACAGCAGCAGGCAGGTCGCAAGCAGGCGACACGCAAGTCGGAGCGGAATCATTCACTGCCCCCTCGGATGCCGAGCCGGCGCATCCTGCGGTAGAGGTTGCCACGGTCGGTCTGCAACAGGCGCGCGGCCTCGGCGATGTTGCCGCCGGCAGCCGTCATTGCGCCGTTGATCTGGTCGCGTTCGTAGTCGTCGAGTCGATCGGTGAGCGGCCTGGTGTCACTGGCGGAACGGGGATCGCCATCGGTTGTGCCCTGGCTGGTTGCGCCGCCGTTGATCGGCCGCAGGACCCTCGGCACCAGGTCGGCGGTCACTTCGTCGCCGCCGATGATCGCCAGTCGCTCGACGATGTTGGCCAGCTCGCGGACGTTGCCTGGCCAGGAATGCTCGGCCAGCGCGGCGAGAGCGTCGGCAGTGAACCTGGGCGGATGGCGCGGACGCAGTCGCGCCGCGAGGTGTGCAACCAGTTCCGGCAGGTCCTCCAGCCGATCGCGCAGTGGCGGCAGCACGATCGGAAAGACATTCAGCCGGAAGTACAGGTCGCCGCGGAAACTGCTGTCGCGTTCCTTCTCCAGTTGCCGGTTGGTGGCCGACAGCACCCGGATGTCGACCCGCCTGGTGCGCTCGGCGCCGATGCGCTGGATCTCACCGGTCTCCAGCACCCGGAGCAGCTTGGCCTGCGCCTCGAGCTGGAGGTCGCCCACCTCGTCGAGGAACAGGGTGCCTCGATCGGCAAGTTCGAAGCGACCGATCCGCTTGTCGGTGGCACCGGTGAAGGCGCCGCGCTCGTGACCGAACATCTCGCTCTCGACCAGGTCGCGGGGAATCGCGGCGCAGTTGACCGAGACGAACGGGCCGCTGCTGCGGCTGCCGAGACGGTGGATCGCACTCGCCACCAGTTCCTTGCCGGTGCCCGATTCGCCAAGGATCATCACTCGCGCCTCGGTCGGTGCCACCTGCACGATCAGCTCGCGCACGTGCTCGATGCCGGGAGACGAGCCGACCAGTTCGGGGCGTGGCCCGAGCTGGGCACGCAGGGCACGATTCTCCGCCTGGGTGCGGACCAGCTTTTCCGCCGATCGCACTGCCACCAGCAACGACTCGGGGGCCAGCGGCTTTTCGAGGAACTGGAAGGCACCCATCTGCACCGCGCGCACTGCGTCGGAGAGTTGCGCCTTGCCACTCATCATTATCACCGGGATGTCGGCGTCGGTGGTGCGGATCTGCTCCAGCGTGGCAAGACCGTCGGGTCCCGGCGGCATCATCAGGTCGAGCAGGATCAGGTCGGGCTTCACTTCGGGAATTGCCAGCAATCCTGCGTTGCCGTGCGCGGCCTCGGCCACCTCGAAGCCCTCGGACTTGAGCAGCGAGCCCACCATCCTGCGGATGTTGGCCTCGTCGTCGATGATCAGGATCCTGGTGCTCATAGCGGTAGTCGTATGCTGAAGGTGGCACCGCCGCCGGGCGTGTCGGAGACGGTGATGGTGCCGCCGTGCTGCTCGACGGTCTGCCGGACAAGCGCGAGCCCCAGGCCGGTGCCGTCGGGCTTGTCGCTGTAGTAGGGCTGGAATATCAGGTCGTGTTTCTCGCGCGGGATTCCGGGACCGTTGTCGGCGATCTCGATGACCACCGCATCCTGCCCGCGCACCAGTGAGATGCACACCCTGCCGCTGCCACCACACGCCTCGACCGCGTTGCGGAGCAGGTTGCTGAAGGCACGACGCAACGGATCATACTGCGCGTCGACCACCAGGGTTTCCTCGGCAGAGTTGAACTCGCGCTCGATCGCATCGGGCACCGTGGCGCGCAACATCTCCTCGAGCAGTTCACGCAGGTCGACCGGCGTGGCCGGTGTTTCCGGCAACCGGCCGAGCTCGGCGAACTCGCGCGCCATCGCCTCCAGTCGGGCCGACTCCGCGGCGATCACTTCGAGCGGCTCCTCCAGCCCGACGGCGCCGTTGCGGCGCATCTGCAGCACCGCAAGCCGGATCGGCGTGAGCGGATTCTTCATCTCGTGAGCCACCCGACGGGCAACCTCGCCGAAGGTGCGCAACCGCTCGGCTTCGAGTTCGGCGCGCCGTCCCTGCTCGAGCGACTCCGAGAGGTCGCGCAGCGCTGTCCGCAATTCGGCGAACTCCGGAATACCGCCAGTCGATTCACCCTCGCCCGGCAACGGCTCGCGCCGCTGGATCCTGCCGGTCCAGGCGACGACTTCGTCGAGCGGCGCGGAAAACTGTCGCGACAGCAACGCCACGAACACCGCAACAACTATCAGCAACACCAGCGCGGTGGCGCCAAGCACGGTGGGAAAGCCGCCACTGCGGGTCAGGTTGCGCGACAGCCCCTGGATGTTGTCGACCCGGATCAGGAACTCGCTCACCGCCTGCTGGTGAGCTTCCTTGGCCTGCTCGCCTGCCGGCGACAGCGGCACCCCGCCCAGCGCGGTGATCAGCTCCTGGGCGGTGGATCGCAGGCGCTCGATCTCGGGCTGGTCGCCGCCCAGCCGCACCTCGGGGATGGCGCGCAGCGTGAACACACCCACGCCAGCCATCACCACGACGGACAGCGCCGCGACGGTCAGCAGGGCGAGGAAGAGACGGGCTCGGAAGGTAGGGCGAAGCACGCCCGGAAGTTAGCGCGATCCGCTGGGTCTCGTCCCGGTGTGGCGTGAACGCAACACGTCGGCGGGAGGGGGTCGGGTGGGCCGCGCTGCCGTGGGGCCGCCGGGGCGGTCAGATCGTGGCACTCGTCCTGCACTCGGTGGGCTGGTTGCTCGAATCACCTTACCCGTACCGGTACCTCAATGGAAATGACTCGCACCGACCGATCCCGCCGACTTGCGGCAAAGATGCTGGCCGTGCTGGCTGTGGCGCTCCCCGCGGTGTCGGTGGGCCAGTCGCAATCGCTGGGAACGATTTCAGTCCGGATCGTGGACGACCGCGGCGTGATCGTGCCCGATGCCACGCTCACCCTGAGCCGGGGCGGGGTCGACATCCGGATCGAACAGGCAGACGTGGGGGGTCGATTCACCCTGGTCAACCTGCTCCCGGGTGAATACAGCCTGCTGGCTGAACAGGTGGGATACCAGCCGGTCCGGACCGTCGGAATCGCGGTTGTGGCCGGTACCGAGACCCGGGTGGCGGTCCGGCTGGAGCGGCGTCCGCCGCCGATCACCTCGGTCACCGAGGTCCGGCATCAGGCCGCCTCGCACCTGGCCGGCAGTGTGGTGCGGAGGGGCAGCGAGCTGTCGGTGTTGGCGCGCCGGAACGACGCGACCACGCTGGCCGAGGACTTCTCGGGCGGCTTTGCGAGTGGTGACGGCCGGGGCGGTTTCGGCCTCGGGGCCAACGGACTGGTGCCGAGGCATTCCCGGCTGGTCGTCGATGGAGTCGAGGAACTCCTGCTGCGCCATCCGGCGATGCCGGGCGAGGGGGCCCGTGCTCCGCTGTTCGCCCGGCAGGAGATGTCGCAGGCCAGTTACACGCTGACCGGCTTCGATCCCGAGGTGCCCGACGGCGGTGGTGCGACGCTGAGTCTGCTCAGTCGCGAGCATCGTGGCGCCTTCACGCTGAGGCCGTGGCTGAGTTACTCCGGTTCGTCGCTGGGCGGATCCAGTCTCGACAACCCCGCCGACTCCTCCGGCAGCGCGATCCAGGCCGGTGCCGTGATGGGGGGTGGCTTCCGCGGCGACAGCGGTTCGTGGGGACTCTCGATCGAGTATCGCAGCATCACCGAACCGACTTCGGCGCGCTACGCACCGGGCAGCGAACGCATAGCAGCCATCGCGGAGGCGGCTGGTGCCACCGACGTGAGTCCGTGGACCGCACCCACGGTACGCGGCTGGAGTGGCGTGCGTGCCACCGGCAACCTGGCCTGGCAGATGGCCAGCAATGCAAGGATTGCAGCGCGGCTCGGGGTGGCCTCGTGGAACGAGGACAATCCGCTGCTTGCCACTGCAACCAACGGTGCCGGTTCGTCGCTGGAGGCGAATGACATCAGCGGGATGACGACCTTCGAATACTGGTCGGAAGAGTGGCGTTCGGAGACCCGGGTGGGCTACCAGTCTTCCAGTCGCGACTGGAGCGGCGCGGGCCGACCCTACACCACCCTGGTGGCCGACCAGCTCTCGCTCGGCACTGCACCGGTGCTGCCGGGAAACTTCTCCGAGCGCCGGCTCAGTGCGACGGAAACGATCACCTTCCCGATGGAGGCGTTCGACATCAGGCTGGGCGGCGGTGTTGCCCGGCGACAGGTGACTCACGACTGGCTGCTCGACGGCGAGGGGCGGGCGAGCTTCGGATCGCTCGAGGACCTGGCCGCCGGATTCGGATCGTGGACCGCCACCAGCAGCAGCAACAGCGAGGTCGAGTTTGCGCTCACCGAACTGTCGGCGTTCGGTGAAGTCGACTGGAAGGCCAGCCCATCGATCACGCTCACGGCCGCGGCACGCTACGAGGCGCAGTCGATTCCGACCGACCTGGTGTCGCCAGCGCCCGAGTTCGGGCGGGTGTTCGGGCTGGCCAACTTCGTGGTGCCGACATCGAAGAGTTCGGCGATCGGACCCCGCGGCGCAATCACCTTTGACGCCGGTGCCCGCGGCACCACCATTGTGCGCATTGCCGGCGGGTTGATTCCCGGACGTCACGACCTGGCTGCACTCGCGGAGGCTGCGCACTACGATGGCAGCGTCACCAGGCGACGGGCGCTGGGTGAGATCGGCTGGCCGGGCGCGCCGTCGGCAGCGGTCACCGAGAGCACGCCGATCACTATGTACGGCCTCGATGTCAGGGCGCCGCGCAGCTTCGTGTTGAATGGCAGCCTGTCGCAGGCGATCGCCCCGGGAACGGTGCTCGACGTGTCGGGCGGCTACAGCCATACCGACTATCTGCTGCGCCGCGGCGACCTCAACCGCCCGGTGGCACCACTGGCCACCGGCGATGGTGGTCGGGCGATCTGGGGTTCGCTGGAGCAGCACGGCTCGATGATCGTCGCCACGCCGGGATCAAACCGCCGCTTCGAGGACTTCGACAACGTCTGGTTCCTCACCAGCAGCGGCTATGCCGACAATCGCCACGCCACCGTCAGTCTCAGGCACCTGTCCCCGTCGGGACTGCGCTTCGGTGCGTCGTACACCTGGTCGAAGACCGAGGACAACCTCCTCAACCAGCTCTCTGCCGACCCAGGTGATCGGGCAATCGTGGTCGGGACCGCCGTGGGCGACGCACGCTGGGACATCGGTCGTTCCGATCTCGACATTCCGCATCGTGCGGTGGTGCACGCCGGCTACCAGTTGAACGATGCATTTCATCTGGCGGCGCGATTCCGCTGGCGGAGTGGCCTGCCGTTCACGCCGGGCTTCCCGGCGGGTGTCGATGCCAACGGTGACGGCTCAAGCGGCAACGACCCGGTGTCGCTGGGCGCGGTGGCCGGACTCCGCAACACACTGGAGTCGGCCGGCTGCAGCCCCGGCAGTGGCGACATCGTGGAGCGCAACTCCTGCCGTGAGGATGCGGTGCAGGCGCTCGACATCGAGGCCGGTGTCCGGCTGCCGATCGGCAGCGCGCGAGCGGTGATGCTGACCATCTCCGCGTTCAACCTGGTGTCGAGCGACGTGGGTATCGTCGACCGCGCCGCGGTACGAGTGGATCCCGACGGCACCATCGGCACCGACGCATCGGGTCGCCTGGTGCTGCCACTCGTGATCAATGAAAACTTCGGCGAATTGCTGGTGCGACGGAACGATCCGCGCACTGTTCGCCTCGGCCTTCGTGTGGAGTACTGATGAACCGCCGACTGATTCTCGCCATCGCACTCGGCGCGTTTGTCGCCTGCGACAACGCCAACGAACAACTGTCGCTCCCGGAGCTCGGCTACGGCGGCTTCGCAATCGGCGTGACCATCGATCGCGACGGCTCCGGCTCGCTGACGTCACTGGACACCATTTATCAGGGTGCGCGCTTCGCGTTGTTCGCGGCCGGCGGCAGCGACACACTGCGGCGGGCAACCAGCGACACACTGGGTGTGGTGCGGTTCGACTCGCTGCCGATCGGGCGCTATCGCTACGCCCTGATCCCGTCGTCGCTGGGAGACTCGCTGCCGGAGGTGACCGGTGACACCGGCAGCTTCCGGATCATTGCCAACAGCGACTCGATAGTCGCAATCGCCAGCACTCAGGTGGGCTACGCCACCCTCACCATCAGTGAAGCGCGCAATGCCGCGGCAGGTCGCCGGGTGTTCGTGCGCGGACTGGTGACGTCGGCGCTGCAGTTTCACAGCGACAGTGCCACTCACATCACCGGCGAGGGGAATCTCAGGATCACCCGTTCATCGCACCGACCGGGACGCAACGGCAACAATGTCGGCGATTCTGTGGCCATATTCGGCACCACGGGTGTCGAGAACGGCCAGCCGGTGCTGATCGCTGGACTGGTGCAGACCCTGGCCGAACGACCGGCGCCGGTGCCGGTCGAGATCGACGTGGCGACTGCGCGCACGGCACAGGACGGTGCGCTCGATGCGGCGCTGGTACACCTGCTGGGCGTGACCGTGGGCGACACCGTCTCGGTGGACGATTACTTCCACGTGGAGATCGCCCAGGACGCCGACACGATGCTGATGGTGATCGATCCCCTGCTGCAACCCAACAAGGCGTCGTTCGTGCCGGGTCGCGAGCTTGAGGTGCGCGGGGTGCTGGTGGCCGATGGTGACGGCACCTGGTACCTCAAGCCGAGACCGGTAAGCGGCGAAGTGGTATTCGACTGAGTTGCGCCAATCCCCAGCCGATGCCCAGGGCGACCAGTTCCGGCAGGGTCGCCCGGGCACCGGACCAGGCAGTCACGACTGTCAACATCAGCAGTGCACCGACCAGCCAGGCCCACCGTCGGGTCGCGTGCCGGCTGGCCACACCGATCACCAATCCCCAACCGGCCAGCCAGGCCAGCGTCCACAACTGCCAGGTCGTGGCGGATCTGTGGAGCGGCGTGAACGGATTGATCAGTGTCCAGCCGTGCTGGGCGCCGTAGCGGAGTGACAGTCCGGAGCCTTCAGCTCCGCTGGTGAGTGTGGCCGCAGCCCGACCGCGTTCGAGTGCAAGACTTGCCCGGATCACATCACCATCTGCCGTGCCAGCAGGAAGCGGCACGACCAATGTCGGCGTGCGCCAGCGCAACGCGCCCGCCCGGGTGCGCAGCGTCAGCCCGATCTCGGTGTCGCGCCGATCGATCGCTGCGATTGCCCAACCCCGGTCGTCGTCGAGTCGTGCAATCGGCGTGAGCCCGACCGGATGCGGAGAGTGCCAGGTGAATGTCACTGCAAAGTTGCGGCTGCCTTCGAGCAGCGGTTGTGCCGGCCTGGGTGACTCGGCTAAGATCGTCGTCCCACCAAGCGAGAAGTTGCTGATCTCGCCCTGGTAGGTCGGTCGAGTGGCAGTGACTGGTGCCAGGCGAAGTCGCCAGGGTTCCGGTCCAGTCCAGGATGGTCCGATGAGGCTCGTCGTCGCCAGTAGCTGCGCGACGAAGAGGCCCAGTCCCAAGGGTGCCACCCAGGTCGCGGTCAGGACCTGCCGCAGCGCTCCCGATCCCAACCACCAACCCAGCATTCCGCCCAGCGCGTTGGCGACCACGTCGCCCAGTGCTGCGTCACGTCCGTGGCGGAGGAAGCCCTGCGCCAGCTCGATCGCGAGCGGCAGGGCGGTGAGCAGGATCGTGCTGCGGCCGAAAGACCACCCGGCCAGCGCCAGCACCAAACCCAGCGGCAACAGCAGCAAGAGGTTCTGGAACTGATCGGCGGTGCCGGCCGGTCCGCAGACCAGGCACCACCACGGCGTGTCCCGCGCGGCCGGAGCAGCCTCGGGCGACGGCCAGAGAGTCAGGGCCAGCACCACGGCGACGATGGCGATGGCGATCGGAGCCGCAAACCGCCGCGAGTAATCCTGAATCATCTTCTCAGTGTTCGTAAAGAAATAATACGGTCTGTGTCCAAATTTGGTGCAGCCAGAAAGTATGCCAGTTGTTCAAATTCAGTCGTATCAACGACTTGCGGAATAAGCGCAAGGCCGCCGCTGCGTTGGCCCGTGGCTTGCTGAAACTTGACACCAGAGTTCCAGAACCGCTGCCCAGAGCACGGCCGGGGAAACCCGGCTTCGCAGAGCCAGGGAGCCTCCCGCCGTCCTCAGTGATCGGCGCGGCCCGCCCAGCCGCCAGCGAGACGAGCCGCCCCGTATCCGGGCGGCAACGTCCGGTGGCGGCCATCAGCGTGGTCACCGGACCTGCCCCGAGAGGCAACGGTACCAGGATGACCTACACCTTCAAGCTGTCACGCCGGATGGCTGCCAACGACCGACGGGCCCTGCTGTTCGCCCCGTTGTTCCTGCTGCTTGCTGCCTGCGGTGCCAACACGGCCACTGGGCCCGACACCGGCACCAATCCGCCGCCCCAGACTCCCGTTCCGGGCTGGCTCACTGTTCAAATTACCGATCCCAACACCGACGACGGCGCCCTGCAGCTTCGGGTGACCGGTCCCGCACTCGACAGCATCGCGGGCGACGCACGCTACGATGGCTTCGGTGCCGTGACCAACGGCGTTGCCGACCTGGTCGTGACCGGTCGGATCACCAGTGGCAATCTCGCCCGCTTCCGGGTCGCCGACGTCCAGAGGGCGTCGGAATACCAGGCCAGTGTCGTCGCCGTGGTCCAGGAACACACCTACGAGCTGCGACCTACCAGCGGTTATCGGGCGGTCATCGTTCACTGAAACCGGCGAGTCCCTGCTCGCGTTCCTTGCGGATCGTCGTGTCGCTGGCCGGTGGGGGCGGCGGCACGATCACCTCGAAGTCACCAGTGCGGATCTGCTTGAGCGCGTCGATGTCGGCGCGCTTCCAGCGTCGATCGGCGGTGCCGGTCAGGTACATCGCGCTGCCATTGTCCGCCAGGATCATCCCATAGCGCTTGAGCGCCTCGGCGATCACCCGGGCACCGGGTGGAAAGCCGCTGATGTCGACATCGGCCTTGAGTCGGAGTCGGGCACCCATCGGCAGCAGTTCGGGGTCGTTCACCCTGCTCGCGAAGTGTCGCGCCGGGTACACGAACGCCCGTCGGGTACTGGGCAGCGTGAATCTCAGCGCGTGTTCGATCCGGCCCAGATCGTATACCTCGTCGGCACGAACCAGGCCGGGCAGGATGGGCAATCCGGCGGCATCGGCGGAGGTCCAGCCGCGCGGACGGGATGAGTTGCTGCCGAGGTCGAAGATGGCGCCGGAACCGGCACGCCAGCCCCCGCTCGAGTGGTTCACGAGATAGAGTTCGTAGAGGTGCCAGTCGTAGCGATCGAGGATCAGCAAGTGGCGATCGCCGCCCGATTCGATCGGTGGATCATCGGGGATGGGGTAGAGTCCCTCGTCGCTCTCGTCCTGGTACAAGAACACCGGCGTGTGTCGAATCATCTCGAAGCCGTCGACCACCACGTACGGAATGCCGTAGAGCACCGTGCCGAGACGATTGGTGCCGAAGTCGGGGTGAAGCGGCACGGAGTGGCCGATCCCGGCCAATTGCATCGCCGACTCCGGCGCAACTGGCCGGTCATCGATCGGCGTGTTCCAGTGGTTGTCGGCGGGAAACAGTCTCGCGCCGCCCAGCGGCGCGTTGCGGCCGAGGAGGACCTGGTCGGGGATCAGGGTGGCCGACCATTGGTCACGGAGGTCGTCGATTGCGCTTTGCAGCAGCAACAGCGGCAGTGTCGCCAGGCCGACCAGCAGCAGTTTGCGTTGCCAGCCCCTCAGCCGGTACCAGCGGCGCCAGAACGGTGCCGATTGCAGCGACAGCCATCGGCGGAGCCGTTGCCCTGGCCCGATTCTGAGCGAATGGTCCAGCAACAGTTCGGCGGGTGCCCGCTCCCGGCTCCGGCTCATCGGGTGGCCGGGTCCGCTTGACGGACTCTCAGGTCCACAATCAACGGGCGATGGTCGGAACCCATTGCCGCTCCGAGCTCGGCGTGCTCGATCGCGACACCATTGCCGGTGAGGACGTGGTCGATTCGCACCCCGAACAGCCTGGTCCGCTTGGTCCAGCCGAGGCCGGTGCCAACGCGCGAGAACGCGTTGTCAAAATCGCCCCACCAGCGACGATAGATCGCGCTCTCGACAGGCAGGTTGAAGTCGCCAGCGACGACCACGGGTCGGAGTTCATCGTGGGGAGGCGCGATCCAGGTCCGTGCCGCGGCAGACTCGACGTCACGCATCTCCTGGTTGACCAGTGTCGCCTCGCGAAACGGTCCGATCGGAATCAACTCCAGTTCGTCGAGCGCATCGCGAGGTGTCTCGAGGTGTACCGCGCCCAGAACCAGTTCACTGCCACCCACGTCCAGGGTGAGTCGTGCGATCGCGCCCGACCCGCCGGCTCGCCAGAAGTCTTGTGGCGGCCGGGGTGCCCATTCGATTTCGGGAAGCGAGGTGACGAGGCAGAGACCTGAGCTGCGGTAGAGTCGCATATCCAACAGCGACTTCAGCACTTGCTCGAACTTCAACGAACACTCTGCGACCACGATGATGTCGGGCCGCATCTGCGAAAGTCTCAGTGCGGAGGCGGAGAGATCGTCGCCACCGCCTTGTGCATTCCAGGTGATCACCCTGAGTGGTGCGCCGTCGTCGCCACTCGGCAACATCGTCCGCCAGCCGGTGCGGAAGTCGATCAGCGATGCAGTCGCCATCACGCCCAATGCCAGTGCCAGAAGGGTGGCCCTGCCGCCGCCCTTCCGGATCGCCAGCAACGGCGTCAGCAGCAGTGGCGAGAGGATCCAGCGCGGGCCATAGAGCAGCGGCAGCAGCAGCCACCAACGATCGCCGAGAGTCCGGAGCGCAATGGTAGCGAGGAGCAGCAGGGATGGCCCCGACCAGCGCAGAACTGTCCTGAGGTGGGACCCGCCCCGGAGCCTACCTGGCATCGCGCGCCTTGAAGGGCCAGTGAAGCAGGCCGGCCAGAAATCCGAAACCCCAACTGGTGTGGACCACCAGGAAGATCACCGGCAAGCGGAGCAGGTGCCTCCAGCCGCTCTTCGACGCGACGATGACGCTGGCGGCAAGATTCGCGACGGCGTAGGCGATGATGTGTGCGGTGCCCAGCAGTGGGCCCAGCCACCAGATCAAGAGCGGGGTGAGCAGCAGCGACAGCGCGAAAGCCGGGGCAACCATCTGGCGCCAGCGCAGCGACCCGGGGTGCTTGAGCAGGGTGCGCACCTTCCAGAAACCGTAGCGGAAATATTGTCTGGCGAGTTTGGCGATCGAACCGCGCACGAAGTAGGTCGAGCGAATGGTCGGTGACAGGTAGATCCGACCGCCGGCGGCGCGGAGCCGCACGTTCATTTCGTAGTCTTCGTTGACGGCCCAGCCGGGGATCATCCCGCCGATCTCGCGCAGGGTGTCGGTGCGCCAGGCGCCGAGGTACACCGTGTCGGTCCAGGTCGGGGTGGTGGCGTTACGGTAGGCGGCATCGCCGGCGGCGAAGCGGCTCGAGACGGCGGCGGCGATTGCCTCTGCGGTGGGGTTCTGTCCCACGGCGCGCTGAACCCCGCCAACGTTGGCGGCACCGGTCTCCTCCAGCAGCCGGATCGACTCACTGATGTAGTCGGGTTGGTACAGGGTATGGGCGTCCATCCGGACCAGGTACTTGCCGCGGGCCTGGGCCAGGCCGAGGTTGAAGGCGTCGGCCTGGAGTCGAGCCGGGTTGGCAATCAAGCGGACTCTCGGGTCGCGTTGGCTCAGTTCACTCACCAGCAGGGCGGAACGGTCGGTACTGTCGCCGTCGAGCACCAGCAGCTCGAGCTCGCCGTCGGGGAGTTCGTTGGCGAGGATCGAGGCCAGGCAGTCGAGGATGCCTGCCTCCTCGTTGCGCATCGGGACCACGACTGTGACGAGGGGGTCTCGCAAGGGCGACTCGATTTATGGGGAACGGGTGGATGCTCGAAGGGCGAGCCGACCGGTGGTCGACTCGCCCTGCAAGTTACCGGGACCTGAGGGTCCGAACCAGCGTTCAGCTCTTGCGACGGCGCCGTGCAGCAGCCATACCGGCGAGGCCGGTGGCCAGCAGCGTCATCGTTGCCGGCTCGGGGACGGTCTCGAACGGAGTGTCAACGTAGGTGATGAACTCCTGCTTGTTGCCGTTGACCGAGCTGATCACCACCCAGTTGTTCGGGTTGATCGCGAAACCGAGGCTGTTGTACTCGTTCATCCAGAAGTCGTAGTTGGCCTGGTTGCCGACCGTGTGACCGTCGTGAACGCCCGGAGTGAAGCCCATCGCGTACCAGATGGCGCCCTGGATGCCGAGGATATCGTTGTAGGAGAGCGGGCCGCCCGGGTGGTTGCCCACCATCAACGAAGCCAGCTTGGCCGCCTCGATGTAGCTGCTGTTGAACGTCGCGCCGGGGCTGATGCCCCGAACGGCATAGGTGTGGGCGCCGCCGTTGTCGGAGCCGACGAACGGGGTGACGTAGACCTGGTACGGCGAGCCAGTCGCACTGTTGTTGACGTCGACGCAGAAGATCTGGAAGAACTCGTCGTTGTCGTAGCTGCCCTCGTACGAGTCATAGATCTTGGCCCCGGCGCTCTGGAACCAGAAATTGACTGCCGGGTCGTCGGCGTGTGCCACCTGCGGGGCCATAACCGCCACAGCCAGGGCGGCAGACGTGATGAGACTGCTGAACTTCATTGATATCTCCCGAGTGGGGGTTGCGTAGAAGCTGGTGCGCAGACCTGATCTTCGGCCCCCCTTGGAGCAGGAGGCGTGCCAATGCCATCCGGGTGGGTGTCGCGCGACTGAGGCAATGCAAGTTGTTGATTGTCAACGACTTGAAGATTCAGGCCGGGCAGCAGCGGAGTGCCTGCGAGTCGCACGCGCATTGCGGCCACTCGACAGTTTGTTGCGGCCACGCAACACGGCTGATCGCGTCGCTGGCAAGCGTTCCGGGCGATGCGAAAAGTCGAGTTCTGGCCAATTCCTGTACAGTTGGCCACCAAGATACGCCCGAAGCGTCATCGTAAATTCTGCTACAGTAACGACTTGGCTGCAAAGACTGTCGGCAGCAAAATATGGAATAATCTGTGCACTGGGGCTGGTCGATACTGGGGATATCCCCGACAATTGGCCGTCACCCATTCGCAGGCGTGGAAATGCAGATGAAGTCGCTGGTCCGGTTCTGGTCGCTGGTCGCAATCGTCGCCGCTGGGCCGCAGCTCGCCCCGGCTCAACAGGCACCGGCCCAATTGCAACGGGCGGTGGCCGCCGCCGGCGGCAGGGTGATCGTGTCGCTGCAACCCGAGGGTGGCTTTGCTGGCGCCCGGGTCAAGGGCCAGCCGCCGATCAGCCGTTCGGAGCTCGACCGGATCGAGGGCCGGCTCCGGGGTGAGGGTCGGCTCCGTTCGATCGACAAGCTGCCATCGGTGGGCGCGGTCGTTGCCGAAGTGACCCCCGCCCAGCTCGACGCGTTGGTGAGCGACCCCAACGTGTACCTGGTCGAGCCCGACGTGTTTATGCCGCTGCAGGAGGCGGAGTCCACTCCGGCGCCGGCCGGCCGCCTGGCGCAGACGATTCCGTGGGGAGTCGCCAAGGTCACCGCCCCCGAAACCTGGGCCGCGTACGGCACCGGCGCGGGGGTCAAGGTGGGCATTATGGACTCGGGCGGCGACACCGATCACCCCGACCTGGTGTGGGCCGGTGGTTACGACTTCACCTCCGGCAGCAGCTCGCCCTCCAAGTGGGAAGACAACATCAGCGTTTGCAACGGCCACGGCACCCACGTGGCCGGCACGGTGGCCGCCCGCGACAACAGCATCGGTGTGGTGGGCGTGGCGCCGGGAGTGTCGCTGTATGCCCTCAAGGTGTTCACCACGGTTGACGGCAAGTGCGGCGCCTATGCCTCGAACCAGATCGCCGCGCTGCAGTGGGCCGCCTCCAACGGCATCCAGGTGGTCAACGCCTCACTGGGCGGCGGCACCGGTGCGTACGCCTACAGCGTGGCGGTGAGCAACGCGGCGGCCAACGGCACCTTCCTGGTGGCCGCGGCCGGCAACACCGGTGGCGGCACGGTACAGTATCCGGCGGCCTACAACGACGCGATCGCAGTGGCCGCGCTGACATCGTCCGACTCCAGACCCTCGTACTCCACCTACGGTTCCCAGATCCACATTGCCGCTCCGGGATCGAGCGTCGAGAGCACGATGCCCGGTGGCGGCACCGCCAGCAAGAGCGGCACGTCGATGGCCGCACCGCACGTGACCGGCGTGGTGGCGCTGATCCTGTCGCAGTACCCGGGCATAAGCATCAGCCAACTCCGCCAGAAGCTTCAGGATGGCGCGCTCGACGTCAACGCCACCGGCTGGGATCAGTACACCGGCTGGGGCAGGGTGCGGGCGCTCAATTCGATCCAGGGTGGCGGCTCGACTCCTCCACCCGAGCCGCTGGCGATGTCCGTCTCGCCGGCTTCGAGAAATGTCGCCGTGGCCGCCGGGTCCACCGCCCCGAGTGGCAGTGGCACGGTCACCCTCACGGGTGACGGCGCCGCGAGTGCCGCCTGGACTGCAAACAAGAAGAAGAGCTGGACCACGCTCACCACTTCGAGCGGCACCGGCAGCGGCACGGTTGCGTGGAGTCGCAACACGACCGGGCTCACGCCGGGCGTGTATGTCGACACGATCACGGTCACTGCAAGCGGTGCAACCGGTTCGCCCGACCGGATCATCGACTCGCTGGTGATCACTGCTGCGCCGGAGCCGAAGGTGCTCACGGTGTTGCCGACCTCGCGCAGGGCCACGATCGTGGCCGGTTCCGCGGCACCCACCGATTCTGCCCAGGTGCAGCTCACCGGCGACGGCGCCAGTGGTTACTGGTGGAACAGTTCCAACAAGGCGGACTGGTCCACGATCACCAAGGCGAGCGGGCAGGGCAGTGGAATGCTGCGCTGGAGCCGCGACGCTGCAGGCCTGGCGCCGGGAACCTACGTCGATACCATCACGGTCACTGCCAGTGGCGGCTTCGATGGTTCCCCTTCGCGGGTGATCGATACGCTGGTCATCACGCCGGCACCGGTGCCGCTGGCCCTGGCCGTCTCGCCGAAGTCGCGATTCGTCTCGGCGCAGGCAGGATCCACTGCTGCCGGAGCCGAGGCAACAGTCTCGTTGACCGGTGACGGTGCCTCGACCAAGTCCTGGACCGCAACCAAGCGGAAGAGCTGGACCACGCTCACCACCAGCAGCGGCAGCGGCAATGGCACAGTGCGCTGGAGTCGCAGCACCAGCGGACTCACGCCCGGCGTCTATGTCGACACCATCACGGTGACCGCATCCGGTGCGGCGGGTTCGCCGAGTCGGGTGATCGACACGCTGGTGATCACGCCGGCGCCGGTGCCATTGGCGCTGTCCGTGTCGCCGAAGTCGCGGCACGTCTCCGCCGTGGCGGGAACAGTCGCCGCGAGCGACGAGGCCTCGGTCAACATCACGGGTGACGGTGCAGCAAGTGCCGCCTGGTCTGCCACCAAGCGGAAGAGCTGGACCACGCTCACCACCAGCAGCGGCACCGGCAACGGCAGTGTGCGCTGGAGCCGCAGCACCAATGGACTCAATCCGGGTGTTTACGTCGACACCATCACGGTCACCGCAAGCGGTGTCACCGGTTCGCCCAGTCGGGTGATCGACACGCTGGTGATCACGCCGGCACCGGTGCCGCTCACCCTGGCGGTGTCGCCGGGTTCCAGGTATGTCTCCGTGGAGTCGGGTTCCGCCGCTGGCAGCGGTGACGCGGCAGTGTCGCTTTCGGGGGATGGTTCCGCTTCGAAGGCCTGGACTGCCTCCAGCCGCAAGAGCTGGACGACACTTGCCACTTCAAGTGGCACCGGCAGTGGCACGGTGCGCTGGAACCGCAGCACGACCGGTCTCACGCCGGGTGTGTATGTCGACACCATCACGGTGACTGCATCGGGTGCGGCCGGTTCGCCCAGTCGGGTGATCGACACGCTGGTGATCACTGCACCACCCGAACCCAGGGTGATGACGGTGCTGCCGACTTCTCGCCGGGTCACGATCACGGCGGGCACCGCCGCGCCGGACGACTCCGCCGAGGTACGACTCACCGGTGACGGCGCCAGCGGCTACTGGTGGAACAGTTCCAACAAGGCGAGCTGGTCGACCGTCACCAAGGCAAGCGGACAGGGTAGCGGTGTGCTGCGCTGGAGTCGCGACGCGGCCGGCCTGGCACCGGGTGTCTATGTCGACACCATCACCATCGCCGCCAGCGGCGGCTTCGCAGGTTCGCCCACCCGCGTGATCGACACGCTGGTGATCTCGGCGGCACCGGTGCCGTTGGCGCTGGCCGTGAGTCCCTCGTCCCGGTATGTCGCGGTGCAGAGCGGCTCGGTTGCAGCGCCAGGCGAGGCGGCCGTGTCGCTGACCGGTGACGGTGCTGCGACCAAGGTCTGGTCGGCCACCAAGCGGAAGAGCTGGACCACGCTCACCACTTCGGGCGGCACCGGCAGTGGTACTGTCGCGTGGAGTCGCAGCACGGCAGGCCTCACGCCCGGCGTGTATGTCGACACCATCACCGTGACGGCGAGCGGAGCCACCGGTTCGCCGGGCACCATCATCGATTCACTGGTGGTGAGCGCCACACCGGTACCGCTGGCATTGAGTGTCAGCCCGGGTTCGAGGTATGTCTCGGTGCAGGCGGGGTCTGCCGCTGCAAGCGGGGAGGCCTCGGTCACCGTGACAGGTGACGGCGCGGCAACCACCGTCTGGACTGCCACCAGGAAGAAGAGCTGGACGGCGCTTGCCACATCGAGCGGCACCGGCAACGGCAAGGTCGTGTGGAGTCGCAACACAGCGGGTCTCACACCCGGAGTTTATGTCGACACCATCACGGTGACTGCCAGCGGAGCGACCGGTTCGCCGGCGCAGGTGATCGACTCGCTGGTGATCACTGCGGCGCCGGTGGCATTGGCATTGAGCGTAAGCCCCGGCTCGAGGTATCTCGCCGTGGAGGCGGGATCGACCGCCGCCGCTGGCGAGGCCGCCGTCGCCGTCACGGGTGACGGTGCGGCAAGCACGGTCTGGACTGCCACCAAGCGGAAGAGCTGGACCACGCTGATCACCGGCAGCGGCACCGGCAATGGCACGGTTCGTTGGGGACGCAATGCCGCCGGTCTGGCGGCGGGCACCTACGTGGATACCATCACCGTGACGGTGAATGCAGCCGGACTCTCCGGCCGAGTGATCGACACGCTGGTGATCACAGCACCGACACCGAGCAATCCCGGCAATCAGGTGGCACTGTCCCGTCGCGGCAAGCGCAACAAGATCGATCGCCTCGCCGGTCAGGCGCTGGACGACGGGGTCGATTCGGTGCGGGTCGAGCAGGCGCAGGCGGGCCAGGGCGGCAACGGTTGGGTGGCGGTTTCGAGTGGCAGTTGGCTCAAGGTGAACACCACGAGCGGCAACGGTCCGGGGCAGTTGCGTTTCGCCCGGTCGTACAGTTCGCTGGCAGAGGGCACCCACGTCGACACCATCACCGTGACCTTGGCCAGCGCGCCCGACGCACGCGCGTTCTACGTCGACACGGTCGTGGTGACCGACGTGGCCGCACCCGCACCCTCGATCGCCGTCCGGTCACTGTTCAACGGCGCAGGCCTCAGTGCACAGCAGCGCTCGGCGTTCGACCTGATCGGCAATCGCAACGGCCGGTTCGACCTGGGCGACTTCCTCGCCTGGGTGCGGGGTGCCAATGTGCGACTGTCGGCCAGCGAGGCCGCCGAGGTGCAGGCGGCGATCATCAAGGAGGCGGCCATCCGCGAGGAGATCGCCGGACGCACGAAGGAGACAATCCAGTAGGAGCGAGAACGGGAACCGGCGGCAGGTCGCTGGTTCCCGTTCCCGCTTTTCAGTCGGCTCCCCAGTTTTTCAGTCCCCCCCGCCTGGCGATTCTGGCCAGTGTGGCAATCATTCGAGTCGCGGCAGTGCGACGATGCCAGCGCACCACGACCCGTTCCTCGCGGATGCAGTTCCAGCTCTGCTTGTACGGTTCGGCGCCTCGACCGAGTTCCAGGCGTTCACTGCCGGTCTGGCGGGCTGATTCGGCCATTGCGGTGAGCAACTGGATTCCCGGCGAGTATGGCCGCAGTTCCGGGTCGTAGGCCATCCGCCAGGCGTGTGTGGCGCCGCCGCCGATCAGGCCGAGCACCACGCCGCCGGTCACACCGGAGGAATCGTTGGCTATCACGGTGGCTGTCGGCGTGATACCGGCAGGTGGGGCCGCGAACCAGTTCACGAATCGGTCGGTCACGGCGGCGTCGGCGAACGGCGACGGTGTGTCGGTGTGTCGCCAGCGTTGGACGTGCAGGTCGGTGAGTGCCTGCAGCACTTCGCGCCAGTCGGGGTCGGTTGGTGTGCGAGTGGCCAACACATAGCCGACTGACTCCTCCATACGTCGGCGCAGGCGGCGCAGTTCGCGGTTGCGACCGGTGCTGAGAATCGCGACATCCTTCACCAACGGTATCGAGTGGGCTGGCACGTCGGTGCGCACCGTGGCTCCCACTTGCCTGCTTGCCGCGGCCAGCAATCCGTCGGCGGGCACGGCACGCAGCTCCATCAGGTCCCAGTCGTCCTGATCGCGAATCCCTTGCAGCAACAGGGTGGCAGCCTGGACGTCGTCGGCCAGCAGCTCGGCGAGCGAGGCCTGGTTGCGCGGCCCGCCTTCGAGCTGGCGCACCGGCACGGGGCCGTTGCGGGTGTTGCGGAGCACCAGCGCGAGTCGCGCCGCGACGGTTGTGTCGCTGCCTCGGAGGGTGGCCACCCGCGAGTCGGTGTCGGGCCGGAAGATCTGCTGAAGTCCCGCCACCAGGCAGGGATTGGCAAACGGCGTCGGTTGCCCGTCGCTGGTCGGGCCGGGATCCGCCGGCAACAGCGGATCCCAGGTGACGACCGGCTCAGGCAAGCTGGTGGCGGCGATGCTGGTGGATCATCCGCCTCACTCTGCCGCGGGTGAGGACCTCATCGATGTTGCGGAGCATCCTGCGCCAGCGGTAGCGCTGCACCAGCCGGGTGATCTCGCGGAAAAATTCAGGGTCGCGCTGTTCCAGGCCTGGCAGGAACATCTCCTCCCAGTCGAGCAGGTGACCATCGTGGGCGATGTCCAGGGTGCGCAGCATCCTGGGATCCTCGAGCACCGGCAGCGCGGCGCTCCGCACCCCGACCGCACGCAGGCCCGACATCGTCATCAGGCACTTGTGGCACTTGCCACAGTTGTATGCGGTGCCCTGGAAGCAGACTCGCAGGTGATCGAACAAATCAGGCACGTTGGCGAGGTACGCGATCTTGTCCACCCGGTTGAACTCGGCGCCGTGATGTTCGATCGAAGTCATCGCGCTCGACCACAGCGGATCGGTGAGCGGGTGGGACCCGAACGGCCGGAGGTTCTCCCAACTGTTGCTGGCGGCGATGTAGTACTTGGCGAAGCCGGCCGCGTGCACCGAGCTGGCAAGCGCGCTGCCCAGCGCGATCGACCAGGGCAGTTCGAATCCGCGACCGAACGCCTTGACGTTGGTGCGCACGGTGACCAGCCCGAGGCCGCGATCGGACAGGGCATTGGTGAGCGTGGTGCGGACCCCGGCAAAGAACTCGGGGTGATCGGTCCGGAACTCGATTCCGTCGATCAGCAGCGCGGTGTCGATCCTGGAGCCGAGCTTGTCGAGGGTGTAGCTGCTGTCGATGCCGCCGGAGTAGCCGGTGGCTCGCCCCCGAGTCGGCAGGACTCGCGGTGCCACGCTGGCCCGGATCGCCACCGGACGGAGCGTCGGGTACCAGCGCGCGAAGATCACCTGGAGCTGTTCGATGTTGTGCAGGAACGTGGAGTCGACCGGCAACTGATCGGGCAGTTCGATCGGCTCACCGCGCTGCATTGCGATCGGCAGGAGGGCCGTCAGGAACGGCTCACCGCGCGACTCGAACCACTCCAGATGGGGGATCTCGAAGAAGAGAGTCTCCCCGGCGATCGTTGCCTCGGTACGCACGCCCGATTCGGTGTGCGACACGTTGGCAGCTTCCACCCTCATCACCACCTCCGTCAAGGAACGGACGGCTTGTCGGCGGTCACGGGATCGCCGGGACCTCCCCGTCCGAACTGGCCAGTGCCCGAATCGCACCGGCCATCTGCCACGCCGTGGCGTGGACCAGCTTCCAGCCCCTTCGCTCGCAGGCTGCGCGAGTGAGTGACAGCGCGGCAGCCAGGTCGCGTTCCAGGAGCGGACTGGCATTCTTCTCCGGGGCACCGTGGGCGTGCAATTTCACGAACACGTTGTTCCCGATTCGTGGCGCCGCCTTGAGCCACGCCTCGACCCGCTCGGCGGTCACCGGTGAATGCCCGGCCAACTCGCCGGTTTCCAGGGCCGGCCGGAATCCCGGCCACCTGAGCGTGAGCGGGCCCTGTACCATCAGCAGTGCAGATGCAGGTTGAGTGCCACCGGGTGTCACCGCCACCCCGTCGTCGTGAGAACGGGGGCTCTGCGGATCATCCACGGCCCAGTAGATCGAATTCACCCTGCGGGTCTGGCAGGGATCGGGTGCCGCCGGCAGGGTGAAATCGGCGTAGCAGCCGAGCTGGCGGAGCAGGGTCAGTTCGTTGTCGAGCCCGCACCACACGCCATCGGGGTGGGCGTTGTCGAGGGCCCAGTTGCCGTGGATGAACCCGAAGGCGGTCCGGCCGTCGTGCTGGTGGAGCAGGCCGTGGCGGTCCCTCAGCGTCTCGAGGAAGCCCCCGACGTGGTCCAGGAACCACTGTTCTCCCTCGCCGCCGTGATGGATATGGACTTCGACGTCGGCGATACCACGGTGGGCCAGGTCGGCCAGCGGATCGAGCAGTTCCGGTGCGTATTCCTCCTCCGGATAGAAGAAGGTGTACTGCGCCGGATTGCCGTCGTGATCGCGGTGCGAGTCTGCGATGGCCGGCCAGTCGCGGGCCCAGATGGTCACCCGCTGGCGGGCGGTGTCGAGGTCGGCCTTGCGCCAGCGCGGCTCGTAGTGGTCGGCGAACATCAGCCACACCGTTGCTGGTCCGGCGATCCTGGGCCGGGACAGGCGGCTCCTGATCAGGCCGGGCAGCCAGAGTTGGGCGTTGCGGGG
>CBFGRM010000020.1:0-33846 GCA_965651205.1 uncultured bacterium | reverse complement strand
TCGGCCTCGATGCCGCCGACGCCCCAGCCGACCACGCCGAGGCCGTTGATCATCGGGGTGTGCGAGTCGGTGCCGACGAGGGTGTCGGGGTATACCGTGAGCTCGCCGAACTGATCGCGCAACTGGACTGCGGGGGAGAGATATTCGAGATTGACCTGGTGCACGATACCGGTACCCGGCGGCACCACGCTGAAGTCCTTGAACGCCCGCTGGGCGAACTTGAGCAACTGGTATCGCTCGGCGTTTCGCTCGAACTCCAGCGCCACGTTCATCTTGAAGGCCTCGGCGGTGCCGAAGTAGTCGACCTGCACCGAGTGGTCGATCACCAGGTCGCAGGGCACCACCGGGTTGATCTTGTCCGGGTCGCCACCCATCTCTGCCATCGCGTCGCGCATCGCGACGAGGTCGACCACGCAGGGCACCCCGGTGAAGTCCTGCAGGATCACCCGGGCCGGCATAAACGGCAGTTCACCCTTGCCGGCGGTTTCGGGCGTCCAGCCGCCGAGCGCCTTGACGTGTTCTGCCGTTACGGCACCGCGGCCGGAGTGACGCAGGGCGTTCTCAAGCAGGACCCGGATCGAGAACGGCAGCCGGTCGAGTGCGGTGATGCCTGCCTGTTCCAGGGCTTCCAGGCTGTAGTATGTGGCGGTCTTGTCGCCGACGGTGAGGGTGCGCTTGGTGTCGGGCAGCGGTGGGACGGTCATCTCGAAATCGACTCCGCAGTAGGATATAGTCAGTATTCCACTCTTCGAATCTAATCCCACGGGAGGCAGCTTGGCCGGACTGAATGTGGTGCCGACCCGGATTCGGCGGGAGGCGGACGCCCTGGTGCTGGCCTGGTCGGAGCCGGGCCACGTCGGCCGGTTCGACGCGCGCGAACTGCGGCTTGCCTGTGCCTGCGCCGCCTGCATAGACGAAATGACCAGTCGCCCGTTGCTGGACCCCGCGACCGTGCCGCAGGATGTATCGCCGCTGGCCGTCGAGCTGGTGGGTGCCTACGGCATCCGGATCCGCTGGAGCGACGGCCACAGCGCCGGGATCTACACCTTCGAGCGGCTCAGGGAGACCTGCCCCTGTCCGCGTTGCCGGGCCTGACCCCTTGGCCGGAAGGTCGCGATTGGCTAGCGTATGTGATCTCTGCCTGCAGGCCATCGATCCCCAACACCCGAGCTACTGTCGATGATTGGCAAGCGCTGGTGGATCCTGATCTGGTATGGCATCCTGTTGCTCGGGGTGGTGGGACTCGTGATGGCCGTCAACTGGGGCCGACACGTGCGCTGGCGCAACCTGGACGAGATTCTCAGGGGCATCGGCACCATCACGTGCTCGGCCGGGATGCTGTTGCTGCTCCACGGCAGCGGCACCGGTGCAGGCCAGACTCTCCTCCTTGCCGCACTCATCGCCTTCATTCTCGCTTTCATCACGGGCCGGGAACACGATCGACCCTCCCCGCGTACTCCTCCCGACACGCAATGACAAATCTTCCCTCGATTTTCGGGCGGCTGGTCACGGCCGCGATGCTGCCATTCCTGCTTGTGCCGGTGCTTTCCGCCCAGGACGGTGGCCCCGGTAACGGTGGACTGGCCGAACTGGCACAGCAACGGCGCTACCTCGACAACCATCACCGGGTGCTGCTGATCGCGGCGCATCCCGACGACGAGGACACCGAGCTGCTCACCATCCTGTCGCGCGGGATGGGGGTGCGCACCGCCTACCTGTCGCTCACTCGCGGCGAGGGTGGCCAGAACCTCATCGGCGATGAACTGGGTGCGGCTCTTGGCGTGGTGCGGGCTTCCGAACTGGTGGCGGCACGCGCGATCGACGGCGGCCAGCAGTACTTCACCCGGGCGTTCGATTTCGGCTTTTCCAAGACCGCCGAGGAAACGTTCAGGTTCTGGCCCCGCGACTCGGTGCTCAAGGACGTGGTGCGGGTGATCCGTCAGTTCCGCCCTCACGTGATCGTTTCGATGTTCAGTGGCACGCCGCGCGACGGCCACGGCCACCATCAGGTGGCCGGGATCCTGGCGCGCGAAGGCTTCGACGTGGCGGGCGATCCGACCAGGTTTCCGGAGTTGCGGGATGAGGAGGGCCTGCCGGCCTGGACCCCGTACAAGTTCTACCGCGACTACCGCGTTTCCGACGGGATCACGCTCGACGGCGGCGTGATCGATGCAGCCACCGGTCATTCCTTGCACCAGATCGCGATGCGCTCACGCTCGCAGCACCGCTCCCAGGATATGGGGCGCCTGGAAGAGCTCGGTCCGAGCCAGGTGACAATTCAGCTCGAGGCCCGGGCAGCCGGTATGCCCGATGGCCCGGATACCGGGATATTCGACGGTGTTCCGGCGGACAGCGCGAAGCACGACAACCTGCGTCGATCGCTCAGGCTGTCCGAGGGCGGCGTCATCTTCGATGCGTATGTGGACGACAACGAGGTCGCTCCCGGTCAGCGGCTTCAGTTGAATCTGCTGGCGTGGAACACCGGCAGGGATCCGGTCGTCGCCCGGATGGGCTGGCAGGTGCCGACGGGGTTCAGCCAGGACAGTGTGAGCGCTTGCAGCAGCAGGGACGTGACCGTGCGGGCCGGTCAACTCTTCCGCTGCGTGGTTCCGATCTCGGTTGATGCCGACGCAGCCCCGCACCAGCCCTACTACCTCCGCGAGGCGATGCAGGGATCGCTGTACACCTGGAGCGGTGATGTCAGCTACTTCGGCACGCCGTTCGACCCGGGACTCCGCGCGAGGATCGCGGTGCGGTTTGCCGACAGCACCAACGGTGGTCGCACCATCGACCTCTTCGCACGCTCGCTCGACCAGGGACTCGGCGAAATCCGCAGTCCAGTCACCGTGGTACCGCCGGTACTGCTCGACCTGTCTCCGGGCCGGTTCATCTGGCCTGCCGGAGAGCGTGCGAGGATGTTCCGGATCGACGTGGAGAACGCCAGTCGCGACAGCATCACCGCGGCAATCAGCCTGCTGGTGCCGGATGGCTGGCAAGTCGACAATCCGCAGGAAGTCCATTTCACCACCGAGGGTGAGCGCCGCACACTGCAATTCCGGGTCACCGCACCGGAGGAGCAGGTCGAGCAGGAGGTGTCGTTCCTGGCGCAGGCGAAAATCAACGGAATTTCCTATCGGTTGGGCGTCCGCCGGATCGACTATCCGCACATCCGCGAGCGACTGGTGTTTCACCTCGCCGACGCGACCGCCGTGGTGGCTCCGGTGGAGTTTCCGGCCGGTCGCCGGATCGGCTACCTGCGCGGCGCCGCCGACCGGATCCCGGAGGCACTGGTTGCAGCCGGGGTGCCGTTCCGGTTGCTCACCGACAGTGACCTGACCGGTCCGGCACTCGACTCCCTCGACGTGCTGGTGCTGGGTCCCCGCTCCTACGAGACCAGCGTGGCGTTGCAGCGGGCGCATCCCCGGGTGTTGAAGTTTGCCGAGGATGGTGGCACGCTGATCGTGCAGTACCAGCAGTATCAGTTCGTGCGCGGCAATTTCGCACCCCTGCCGCTCGACATTGCCCGCCCGCACGACCGGATCACCGACGAGACAGCACCGGTGCGCTGGTTGCCGGGCTCGGAGCAGTTGCAGCAGGGTCCGAATCGTCTGGAAGCGGACGACTTCGACGACTGGGTCCAGGAGCGCGGGCTCTACTTCGCCAGTACCTGGGACGACCGCTGGCAACCGATGTTGGAGATGGACGAGCCGGGCGAGGCGCCGCGGCGAGGTGGGTTGCTGATCGCGCCGTACGGCGAAGGCACGGTGGTGTACACCGGCATCGCATTCTTCCGGCAGCTTCCGGCGGCGGTTCCGGGGGCCTGGCGGCTGTTCGCAAACCTGCTGGCGCAATGAGCCGGCTTCGGCACGCTGCAATCGGAGCGAGGAGAGCCGGCTTGCCGGACTTCGCGCTCCGATCGCTGTTGGCGATGTCGCTGCTGTTTGCTGCCTGCTACTCCGACGGCCGTGAGCCGCTCACGCTCTACTCGCCGCACGACCGGGCCTTGCTCGCCGCAGTCGAGCAACGCTTCGAGGAAGCACATCCCCAAATCGACCTCCGCTGGCTGGATATGGGCAGCCAGGAGATTCTCGACCGGCTCAGGTTCGAGAACCCCAATCCGGTTGCCGACATCTGGTACGGCGGGCCGACCACGATCTTTCATCGTGGCGTGGAGGCGGGGGTGCTGGAACCGTCGCAGCCATCGTGGGGCGACGCGGTGGACCCGGCCGGCATCGGACCAGACGGACTGTACTGGCCGCTGTACCGCACGCCTGCCGTGATCGCCTTCAATTCAAACCTGGTTCCGGCAGACTCGGCTCCCACCGACTGGGACCAGGTGCTCGAGCCGCGATGGCACGACCAGGTGATCATCCGGGATCCGGTGGCGAGCGGCACGATGCGCGCGATCTGGGGATTGATCATCCAGCGTGGCATCCGCGAGACCGGCGACACCGCCGCCGGGATGGCGTGGCTGCGTCGACTCGACGGCAACACCCGCACCTATGCGCTCAATCCCGCCATCCTCGACCAGAAACTGGCGCGGGGCGAAGGCACCGTGACGCTCTGGGACCTGCCGGACATCCTGATCGCGCAGTCGAAGGGAATGCCGTTCGACTACCATTTTCCCTCCAGCGGCACCGTGGTGATCGACGATGCCATCGCGATCGTGCGGGGCACCGACCACAGGGTCGCAGCGGAAAAGTTCCTGGAATTCATCGGCAGAGAGGAAATGCAGGCGTACACCGCGGCAAATCACTGGCGCCTGCCCGCGCGCCTGGACCTGTCACAGGATGCGGTGCCGGAGTGGGTGGCCGACGTCGATCGCCGGATGGTCACGGCACCGATGGACTGGTTGCTCCTGGGCGAGCAGGGAGCGGCGTGGATGCGCTACTGGGATCAACGGGTGCGCGGCAGTGGAGGAACACCGTGAGCACAGTCCGACTGCAGTCGGTGTCCAAGCGATTCGGTGACGTGGCAGTTGTGCGCGACGTGTCGCTCGACGTCGCCGAGGGCGAGCTGGTCGCGTTGCTCGGGCCGAGTGGCAGTGGCAAGACCACGTTGCTGAGACTGATTGCGGGATTCGAGCAGCCGGATGGCGGCCGGGTCGTGCTGGGCGGTCGCGATGTCACCGCGGTTGATCCGCTGCACCGTCGCTGTGGAATGGTGTTCCAGCACTACGCCCTGTTCCCGCATATGAGCGTGGCGGAAAATGTCGCCTACGGGCTCGCCGGTGAGAAGCTCGACCGCGCTGCCACTGCCCAGCGGGTCGCCGAGGCCCTGGCGCTGGTGGACCTTGCCGGGCTGGAGCAGCGAGCCGTCACGGCGCTGTCGGGCGGACAGCAACAGCGGGTGGCGCTGGCTCGGGCATTGGCACCGCGGCCGGCAGTGCTGCTGCTCGACGAACCGCTCAGCAACCTTGATCCGTCACTGCGGGAGCGGACCCGGCGCGAGCTGCGCGAGCTGATCGACCGGATCGGGATCACCACAGTGCTGGTGACGCACGAACAGGAAGAGGCCTTCGCGCTGGCCGATCGCGTTGCCCTGCTGATGCGCGGGCTGCTCGCCCAGGTCGGCACGCCGGAGGATCTCTACCTCAGGCCGGCGAGTCGCGAAGTGGCCACCTTTGTGGGCCGTGTCAGCGGAATCGACGCTGTCGTCGTGTCCGCCGCCGATGGTCGACTCAGGGTCGCTGCACTCGGCACCGAGTTCGAGGTGAGTGCGCCGGCAGCACCGGTCGACGTCGGAGCTCGAGTGGAGGTGCTGCTCAGGCCGGAGGCGTTCAGGCTCGATGCCGATGGGGTGATCGAAGCACGTGTCCTGCATCGCCGATTCACCGGTGCAGTCGACCTGCTGGTCGTGGAACTGGCCGGCGTGCAGTTCGAGGTGGCGGTGCCACCGGAGCGCACCGCGGTCGGTGATGCGGTCAGGCTGTCCGTCACCGGGGCAGGGGCACACGGATTCGTCGCGGGAGCGGCGCGGTGAAGCGCTGGATTCCGGTGCTGGTGCTGCTGGGATTGTTGTGGCTGGTCCTGGAGCCACTGTTGCTGGTGGCGGTGGAAGCCTTCCGGATCGATGGTGCCTGGTCACTGCAATCGGTGAGTGCATTCTTCGGCGAGCCAAACGAATGGCGCGCGGCGTGGAACTCGCTCTGGCTGGCGGTTGCCAGCGTGATCCTGGCCGGTACTCTCGGCACGGCGCTGGCACTGCTCACCCGACTGGTGCACTTCCCGGGTCGCACAGTCGTGGCAGCACTACTGGCACTGCCGGCCGTGCTGCCGCCGCTGGTGGGCGTGGTCGCATTCCTGTTCCTGTACGGCGAGAGCGGCGTGATCGCCCGGGCGGTGATGGCGATCACCGGCAGCGAGACGGCACCCTGGCGCTTCGAGGGTGCACCGGCCGTGCTGCTGATTCACGCCACCACGATGTACGTCTATCCGTACCTGCTGGTGCGTGGTGCGCTCGCCAGCTTCGATCCCGCACTGCTGGAGGCCGCTTCCGCGCTGGGCGCATCCCGCGGGCGAGCACTGCGCACCGTCGTGCTGCCGCTGCTCAGGCCGGCGATCGGCAACGGTGCGCTGCTGGTGGCACTCTCGTCACTGGCGTCGTTCTCCGCGCCATATGTCTTTGGTGGCGGTTTCCGGGTGTTGCCCACCCAGGTGATCTCCACCCGTCTCAATGGCGACATCTCGATCGCGATGGTGGAGACCCTGGTGCTGGTAGTGCTGGCACTGGTGGCGTTGCTGCTGGCGTCGCGCCTGGGTGGGCCGGGTGTGCGCGGAGCAGGGAAGGGACTCTCACCGCCGCCGCGTCGGAGGGCTCGCAGCGGGCTTGCCACGCTGGCTGGCTGGGGCGCCACGCTCTGGTTGCTGCTGCCTCACCTGGCGCTGCTGTTGGTGTCGTTCGTGCCGGTGGGGGCGTGGACCACCAGCGCGCTGCCGGAGTCGTACACGCTGGGGAATTATCTCGCATTGGTGTCCGAACCCGCACGGTGGCAGCCATTCGGCACCTCGCTGTGGATGGCCACGCTGGCCGCGGTCACCGCTGCCATCGTCGCACTGGTGGTAGCGGTGGCCGGACGCGATCCCGAACAGCGGCTGTCGCGCTGGCTGGAGGCGGCATTGGCACTGCCGTGGGCGGTGCCAGGCACCGTGTACGCGATTGCACTGGCGACGATGTTCTCGGTGTCGCAGCCGGCGGTGGGTCGCTTCGTGCTGATCGGCACGCTGTGGTTG
Source organism: uncultured bacterium (assembly GCA_965651205.1). Lineage (GTDB taxonomy): Bacteria > Gemmatimonadota > Gemmatimonadetes > Gemmatimonadales > GWC2-71-9 > Palsa-1233. The sequence continues at coordinate 26,614 of CBFGRM010000020.1, read as the reverse complement.
CTGCCGCTGGCGTACCTGGTGCGTGCGTTGCCGATCACCGGCCGGGCGATGATCGCCGCGATACGCGGCCTGGACCCGGCGCTCGACGAGGCGGCGGCATCCTTGGGCGCCTCACGCTGGCGGGTGTTCCACACCATCACGCTGCCGTTGCTGGGCCCGGCACTGGCGGGTGCCACCGCATTGGCATTCGTCACCGGTCTGGGTGACTTCATGATGTCGGTGATCCTCTACACCTACGACACCAGGCCGGTGTCGCTGGAGATTCTCGGCGCGATCCGGCAGGGCGAAATCGGAGTCGCAGCGGCCTACGGCGTGATCCTGGCGCTGCTCAGCACGGCGGCATTCCTGATTGCCGAACGCCGGGGCGGCGCCAGCGCGTGAGCGAGACTACGACAGGCGGCAAGCGAGACCAACTTCGCCGACTCAGCGTGCTGATCGCGGTGTCGTTCGTCGATATGCTGGGCTTCTTCCTGATCCTGCCGCTGCTGCCGTACTACGCGCTGGAACTCGACGCCACGCCAGAGATGATCGGCTGGCTGATCGCCTCGTTCTCGATTGCCCAGTTGATCGCCGCACCGCTGTGGGGTCGGGTCTCCGATCGCTATGGCCGACGCCCGGCGTTGTTGATCGGACTCACCGCTTCGGCGATCGCGTTCGTGGTGTTCGGGCTGGCCGACTCCCTGGGACTGCTGTTCCTGTCGCGTATCGTGCAGGGTGCCGGCGGCGGAACGACGGCGGTGTCGCAGGCATACGTGTCGGACACCGTGGCGCCGGCGGATCGTGCCCGGGCGCTGGGCTGGTTGTCGGCAGCCACGGCGGCCGGCGTGATGGTCGGACCGGCCATCGGTTCACTGGCCACCCATCTGGGACATTCGGCCCCCGGGTTCATCGCGGCAGGACTCTGCACCATCAACGTGATCGCCGCGTGGAAGTGGCTGCCGGAATCGCGAGTCGGCGCTGCGCCCGCGGTGACGCGCAAGCCGGTGTGGCATTCGGCGCTCTCGGTGTTGAGGCATCCGGCCGGTCCGGTAGCGCGGTTCGTATGGGTCTACGCATCGGGAATGTTCTCGTTCTCGCTGTTCACCTCGGTGATGGCGCTCTGGCTGTACGCCCGGTTCGGAATCAGCGAGCGCGGCATCGGCTGGTTCTTTATGTACACCGGCACGCTCTCGCTGGTGATGCGATCGCTGGTACTGGGGCCGACCGTCGACCGGCTGGGTGAAATCCGGGCGCTTCGGCTCGGCACCGCCTGTCTGGCCGCCGGGCTGCTGCTGTACGCGGTGGTGCCCTCGGTGGGGTGGTTCATCGCGCTGACGCCACTGGTGCCGATCGGGACGGCGCTGCTGTTCCCGACCACCACTTCGCTGATCTCGGTCGCCTCGCCCGCCAGCGAGCTGGGAACCACGATGGGGGTGGCCCAGACCTTCGCCGGCTTCTCCCGGATCGTGGCACCGGTTCTGGGGACCATCGCCTTCCAGCGGCTCGGTGTCGACGCCCCGTTCCTGCTCTCCGGCCTCACGATGATGGCTGTGGGTCTGGTCGCCTGGCGGTACATTTCGCCCCCGGCCAGGCCAATTCCGGCACCTTGACCCCATACCCGGCCATTCGGCATTATCATTTCGAGATGCTCGCTACCCCCCTGCCCGAGACCTCCGCCGCCCTTGCCGACGCGCAATGGGATGACATCGCCGGCTGGTATGATGACCTCGCCCGGGCGCCCCTCACCACCGACACCATAGAGTCCTGGCTGGCCACCTGGTCACGACTCGACGAGTTGGTCACCGAGGCCGCGTCGCTTGCGATGATCGCGTACACCAGCGACACCGGCGACGACGCCAAGCGCGCCGCGCACCTGCGCTTCTCCACCGACATTCTGCCGAAGCTGGGCGAGAAGGAAGTGGCTCTTGCCAGGCGGCTGGTCGACATCGGCACCGAGCGTGCCGATCTCGCCAGCGTGGTGCAGCGGTTCCGCAGTGCGATCGAGATCTTTCGCGAGGCCAACGTGCCGCTGGTGGCGGAGGCCGAGGGACTGGCCGAGCAGTATCAGCGAACCACCGGCGGGATGACCGCCTCGTGGGGCGGTGAGCGGGTGCCGCTGCCCCGGCTGGCACCATTCCTCAAGAGTCAGGATCGTGGTGTACGCGAGGCGGCTTGGCGTGCCGCGGTGACTCCCTATGTGGACGCGCGCGACGAACTGGCCCGGCTGTTCGACCGGATGGTCGAGTTGCGCAGCGAAATGGCCAGGAACGCCGGCTTTGCTGACTATCAGGCCTACGTCTTTGCAGCCAAGTATCGCTTCGACTACACGCCGGCGGAGACCAGCCGACTGCACGACGCCATCGAGGCGACGGTCGTGCCGGCATTGGCGCGGGCGATGGAAGTGCGCCGCAACGAACTGGGCCTCGACCGGCTCCGGCCGTGGGACACCGTGGTCGACCCTTGGCGCACTGCCGCACCGACGCCGTATCGCGATGTGGCCGACTTGCAGGACACTGCCGCCAGGATCTTCACCGAGATCCATCCGGAGTTGGGGAGCCAGTTCCAGACGATGATCGACGAGGGTCTGCTTGATCTCGAGTCTCGCGAGGGGAAGGCCCCCGGCGGCTACTGCGACACGCTGCACGCGCGGGGTCGGCCGTTCGTGTTTATGAACGCGGCCGGCGTGCCGGAGGATGTCACCACCTTGCTACACGAGGCCGGCCACTGCTTCCACGCTTTCGCGTCGCACCAGTTGCCGTTCATCTGGCAGCGGCATCCGGGCGCCGAGTCGGCCGAGCTGGCGTCGATGTCGATGGAACTGCTGGCGTCGCCCCACCTGGCCGTGCCCACTGGCTATTACGGCGAGGCCGACGCGATCTCCGCCCGGCTGGAGCATCTCGAGGACTTGCTGGCGTCGCTGGCCCACATCGCCTCGGTGGATGCCTTCCAGGCGTGGGTCTACACCGATCCGGGTGGCCTGGATGCAGCGGCCCGCGACGCGACCTGGCTGTCGCTCCGGGAGCGGTTCGATCCCGGGGTGGACTGGAGCGGGCTGGAGGCGGAGCGGGTGGCTCGCTGGTACCGCCAACTGCACATCTTCCTCTATCCGTTCTACTACATCGAGTATGGCATCGCCCAGATCGGGGCGCTCCAGGTCTGGCGCAACGCCCGTCGGGACCGGACGGAAGCCATCGACGCCTATCGGCGTTTCCTGGCCCTGGGGGCCACCGCGTCGCTGCCCGAATTGTACCGCGCCGCGGGGGTCAAGCTCTCGTTCGACACCGGCTTGCTGGCCGAATTGGTGGCGATGGTGGAGGAGGAGATGGGCCGGCTCCGCGAGGAACTGGCCGGCGCCGATGGAGGCGACACGTTGCGCTCAATGGCTTCCGGACGCAGATTGTGACCGCCTGAGGGCCGCGTTGGTCCGGTGGTTTCCCGTAATCGGAGTGTGGATGGCGAAGGAAGAAGGGATCGAAATGGAGGGGGTGGTCCAGGAGGTGCTCCCGGATCGCAACTATCGAGTGCTGCTCGAGAATGGCCACACCATCCTGGCGTACGCCGCCGGGAAGATGTCCAAGTTCAAGATCCGCGTGCTCGAGGGAGACCGCGTAAGCGTGGTTCTCTCACCCTACGATCTGACCCGCGGCCGCGTGGTCTACCGGCACAAGTAGGGACGGCGAACAGCCCTGTCCCGCAAGACCGACGGCCCCGCCGATGCCGAGCATCGACGGGGCCGTCTGGCGTCAACCGGTAAAGGTCAGGACGCCTTGGTGACGTTCTCCGCCGCCGGGCCCTTGGCACCCTGCACGATGTCGAACTCGACACGATCACCCTCGGCAAGGGTACGGAACCCTTCCATAGAGATCGCACTGTGATGAACGAAGCAGTCCTTGTCGCCTCCCTCGGGGGTGATGAAGCCGAACCCCTTGGCGTCGTTGAACCACTTCACGGTGCCGTTGCTACGTGCCATTGCTGCTACTCCTGATTGGTGGGCCTCCCCCTTCCAGCCGGCAGGCCGGTCGGGGCGTGGCGAGCCGCCGGGCCAGTCCCGGGGCACGCTCGGTGACGTGCAGTTGGGTGTCCTGCTCCACTGGGGAGCCGGACAGGTCGCCTTCCGCGCCCTGGCAAGGGGCGGCACCTGCACGGCACAGAAAAGATTGCGTCCGCTCAATCGGCTGTCAATAGCCGGCTGCTAGGTTCCCAGGATCCGTGCGGCGAGTCGAGCCAGCTCGCCGCCGCGCCGCCGCAGGCGCTGCTGCGCCGCTTCCTCGATTGCGGAGCGGAATTCGCCGGCTGATGCCCAGCGTGCCTCGACGTCGTTGCGGAGCGCCCGTTCGAGCACCGCAGCCAGTGCATCGCTCAGGTCGGGCCGCTCGGCGGTGAGGGCGGGCAACGCGTCGGTGGTCTGCCTGGCCAGCACCTGGGTGGGTGTGTTGCCGGCAAAGGGCGGATATCCCAGCAATGCGAAGCACGCCACTGCCGCGAGTGAATAGAGGTCGGTGCGCTGATCGACTCGCTCGCCCAGCAACTGTTCCGGCGAGGCAAACCTGGGGGTGCCGCTCTGCGATGTCGCCCCGCCGAAGCGGCCTTCGCCGCGCAGCGCCAGTGCCAGTCCGAAGTCGGTGATCCGCACCGAGCCGTCGCGCTCCAGCAGCAGGTTCTCGGGCTTGATATCGCGGTGCACCAGTCCCAGCGCGTGGGCGTGTCCCAGTGCCGACAGCGATTCGCGCAGCAGCCGCAGCGTGGCATCCACCGACAGTGGCCCCTCCGACTCCACCAGTTGGGCGATGTTGGGCCCCTCGACGATCTCCATCGTGTACCACAGCAAGCCCGACCGCCCGGCGATGTCGTAGATGTCCACGATGTTGGGGTGACTGAGTCGGGCGGCGAGTTGTGCCTCGCGGCGGAAGCGTTCGACCACGGAGAGGTCGGTTGTCAGGTGCGGATGCAGCACCTTGAGTGCGACTTCGCGTTCGAGGTGCAGATCACGCACCCGGTAAACCCGTCCGAAACCGCCCTGACCCAGCGGTGAGAGCAGCTCGTAGTCGTCGCCCAGCGCTCGGCGCAGACGGGTCTCCCAGTGGCGACCGTCGGTCTGGATCGCCGGCATCTCGGGCAGCGACACCAGCGGCGTCTCGTACTCGCCCGCATCGCTGGCGAAGTCCTCGATCATCTCGGCAGCGGTGAGATAGCGGCGGTCGGGATCGGGATCCAGTGCCCGCTGGATCACCCGCTCGGTGGCACGCGGAATCACCGGTCGGATCCGGGTGGGCGGGATCAGTTCGGCCGGGTCGATCGGCGGTTCGTGGCCGGTGGCCGCCAGGTAGAGAATCGCGCCCACGGTGTAGACATCGCTGGTGGGATCACCGGGATGGCCGCCGCGCACTTCGGGGGCGAGGTATGCCGGCCCGCTGCCCAGTTCCTCCGGTGGGATCTCGGGCAGGGTGAGGTTGCAGAAGCGCAGGTCGGTGATGGTGCCGCGACCGGTGGTGGTCAGCATCAGCGAGGCCGGCACGATTCGTCGCACGATCACGCCGTTGGCGTGGGCGTGCTCCAGTGCGGTGAGCAGGTCGCGCGCCAGCACGTGCACGGCCGGCACGGCTCGCGGCCCACGAGCAACGGCCTCTCCGAGCGACTCGCCGTAGATCCAGTTGCCGATCCGGTAGGCGATATCGTCCACCACGGCGGCCTCGTAGATGTGCCTGATCGCCGGATGGTCGAGCAGCGCCAGCGCTTCGGCTTCCTTGAGGAACCAGCGACGCAGCCGGGCATCCCGTCCGAAGTTGACCCGGATCGACACCTGTCGCTGCAACAGCCGGTCACGGCCGCGGTAGAGTTGTCGCTCCGCCGATGATGCGACCAGTTCGTCGAGACGGAAGCGATGGTCGAGCACGGCGGCGATGCGTTCCGAATCCGAGGGAGGGCGCTGGGCCGTCATCCGTCAAAGATAGTGGTCACGGGGTGTTCACGGGCTGCCGACCAGCGCGGTGAGCCGGTTGGCGAGCGCGGCGAGTTCCTGCCGCATCGGTTGCGACGGCCAGTCGACGCGCCTGGCCAGTGCATCGATGACGTCGTCGTACCACGCCACCACCTCGCGCACCGCGCCGTGACCGTTGGTCTCGAGGTACTCCGGGCCGAGTCGCTGGACGGTGGCGATGGCCGAACCGCATTCGTGAATCTCGTCGGCACAGCGGATGTCGATCGCGCGCGGCTCCATCGTCACCAGTTGCCCGAGCACCTTGCGCTTGCGGGTGCGCCAGGCCAGCGGCTCACCGTGCGGGTCGTTCCGCGGTGTCGCGGCATCGCTGGCAACACCCAGCACCACCGGGCCGAATCGTTCGCCAATGCGGTGCGCAATGTCGGCGCGCTCCGCCGCCGGGGCGGCCTCGATCAGGTGGTGCAGGATCGACGCGACCAGCGTGGTTTCCTCGGCGCCGTGACGCACCAGGATGACGGCGACATTGGCAGGGTGAGCGAGGAACGCCAGCGGCGTGCGACGCAACCCGCGCGGCTGGTAGTGCTTGGCGAGATATGTGAAGGCGTGATTGACCCTGTCGCTGTAGCCCTGGGTCACGGTATGCCCAGCAACTTGTGGGTCTGCATCGAGAGGCCCCAACGTGGATTCGCAAGGCAATATGCCACCGCGGCGGCGGTGTTGGCCGTCAGGTCCGGGCCATCCATCGGCTGCAGTAGCAGGTGCTCGAAGTCGAGCTCGGCAAACTTGTCGGGCATCGCATCCGGCTGCGGAAACACCAGCTTGAGTTCGTCGCCGTGAAGTTGCACCAGTCGCGCTCCCGCCTTGGGGCTGACACAGATCCAGTCGACGCCGTCGGGCACCGGCTTGGTGCCGTTGGTTTCGATTGCGACCTCGAACCCACGCTGGTGGAGGGCAGTGACCAACTCGGTGTCGAGTTGCAGGGTTGGTTCGCCGCCGGTGCACACCACGTACGGTGTGCCGCCCTCGGGCCAGCGATCGGCCACGTGCGCCGCCAGTTCCGAGGCGCTGGCAAACTTGCCGCCGCCCTCGCCGTCGGTGCCGACGAAGTCGGTGTCGCAGAACTTGCAGGTCGCCCGGTGGCGGTCGCGCTCCAGCCCGGTCCACAGGTTGCAACCGGCAAATCGCAGGAACACCGCCGGGCGGCCGGCCTGGCGGCCTTCACCCTGCAAGGTGTAGAAACACGACTTGACGCTGTACATCCCCGAAAAGTAGCGGGATGGGAGGGTTTGATCGTTCCGGCTCCGGGTTCAGTCCGGTCGGGTGAGGGCGGGGTCTTCCAGGCCCAGTCCGGCGAAGCCGCGCCGGCGGATCTGGCAGGCGTCGCACTCACCGCAGGGACGACCGTCGGGTGACGGATCGTAGCAACTGTGAGTCAGCGAATAGTCGACGCCGAGCCGCAGGCCGGTGGCAATGATCTCGGACTTGGCAAGGTCGACCAGCGGGGCGTGAATGGTGAGGTCGTCGAGGCGGGTGCCGAGGCGGGCGGCCTGCTGGAAGGCCGCGATGAACTCCGGTCGGCAATCGGGATAGCCGGAATAGTCGACTGCCGTCACCCCGATGAAGATGTCGCGTGCAGCGATGGTCTCGGCGTGGGCCAGGGCATACGACAGGAAGATGGTGTTGCGAGCCGGCACATAGCTGTCGGGGATTCCGCTGCTCATTTCGGCTTCGCTCCTGCCCCTGGCAACCGGAATGTCACCGGTGAGCGAGGAGCCGCCAAACTGGGCCAGGTCGATGGTGACGATCCGGTGACTTGCGACTGACAGCGATCGGGCCACATTCACCGCAGCAGCGAGTTCGTGCTGGTGCCGCTGGCCATAGCGAAACGAGAGGGCGTGAGGGATGAATCGCCGTTCGCGCGCGATCGCCAGTGCGGTGGCTGAGTCCAGGCCGCCGGAAAGCAGCACGATCGCGGGCCGGGATGTGGTCGCCATCGCCATAATCTATCGGAGGGGAAGCCGGATGCATCGAGCCGTCAGGGAGCCAGCGCGGTGAGCAGGCGCCGGAGCAGCAAGGCTCGGCCTTCGCCGGTCGGCCCGACGGTCGAGGCGCCGCCGGCGCTGCCGGGCGTGGCGACCGATCGACGGGTCATCGATGTGGCCGCCGCGATCACCGCGCTGCTCTGCCTGGCACTGGCGTGGTTCTCGCGCGGCAACCTCAACGTCGACGGCGTGGCCTATCTCGACCTGGCAGCCCGAATCCGGAGCGGCGACTGGGCGGCGCTGGTGCAGGGCTACTGGTCACCGGCCTATCCGGTGCTGCTGGCGGTGGTGATGTCGTTCGGTGCCGGGGAGGGCGCTGCCGCGGTCACCGCGGCGCACGTGCTGAACGGGATCATCGCGGTGTCGCTGGTGTGGATCCTGTGGCGGGCGTTCCGCCCTCGCGGCGACACCTCGCTGGCGCTGTCGGCGCTGGTGGCATTCCTGGTGGCCAGTGCCCGCACTCCGCGGCTCGATGCGGTGACTCCCGACCTGCTGCTGATGCTGGTGTTCGTACTGATCGGTCTCGAACTTCTGCGCGAGGACGGTTGGCGCGGCAGCAGGATCGGTCTGCTCGCCGGACTGTCGTTCCTCGTCAAGACCTCGACCTGGCCGTGGCTGATAGTGCTGAGCGTCGTGAGCGGGGCGCTGCTCTGGAGGAACCCTGCCCGGCGACGCGAGTGGATGCGAGCGGTGCCGCTGGCACTCGCCGCGCCACTCCTCTGGGGCACGCTGCTCAGCGTCCAGGCCGGCAAGCCCACGTTGGGCGACACCGGCCCCTTGGGCGCGTGCTGGTATCTGCGCGGCTGTGATGGCCGCTCGCCGGATACTCATCGTGGTGGACACGTGGCGTACCAGCAGTGGCGATTGTCCGATACGCTGACGGTGCAGGCGGCGGTGTTCGAGCCGGCGGAGTGGACCTACGCGCCGTGGTCGGACGTGTCGGCCTGGCAGCGCGGCATCACCAGTCAGCGTCGGGACCGGATCGATCCCTTCTCGTGGGGACTCTACGCCTACACCCAACTCGGTTTCGTGCTGCGCTACTGGTTCCCGTGGCTGGCAGTGCTGGTGATCGCGCCGCTGCTGTTCGGTCGCAAGCGGCAGCCGGGGCAGCGGCTCCCGGTTTCCGGCCCGGCAGGTTTCGCGATGCTGGCCGCAGTGCTGGGCGTGCTGCAGTTCGTGGCGGTGCACGTCGAGCCCCGGTTGATCGGCCCGTATCTGATGCTCGGTGCAGTCGGATTCCTGTGGTGGCGCGCCGATGCAGTACCGCGACGCTGGGAGTGGATCGCCGCGATGGTTGCGTTCGTGATCGCGATCGCAGTGGGAGTGGTCCACCTGGGCGACCAGAAGAAGGTCACCGCCGGGTCGATCGCACGGGCCGCGGAGGTGTCGAAACAACGGCCTCCGGGTGAGCCGCCGCATCGGGTGGCGGTGGTCGGAACTGCATTCAATCTGGTGCCGGACCTGTATCGGACCGAGTCGGTGGCGGTGGTGCAACTGATGGTGCCGGATCCCGATGCGGTGACCCGATGGCCGATCCCCGCCCAGTTGGCGCTGCTCGATCATTTCCGTGAGGCCGGTGCGACCACGATATGGTTCTCGCACGGCAAGGCTGGCTACCGGATGGTGGTGCCACCCAGTGCTGCACAGTCTGCCGCCACCAGGGCGGCGCTGGAGGCGGTCGGCGGAATCACCCGGCAGTGAGCCTCAGCGTTCGGGCCTGAGCAGCCGCTTGAGTGCTGCTGCCAGATCCGGATCCTGAAATTCGAATCCGCGAGCCATCAATGTGGTCGGTGTTGCACGCTGACTCTGCAGCAGGGTTGCCTCGGCCATTTCGCCATAGAGAATCCGCAGCAGCAGGCCAGGCACCGGAATCACTGCGGGACGACGGATCGTGCGCGCCAGCGTGCGCGTGAACTCGATGTTGGTCACCGGCGCAGGCGAGCAGAGATTGATCGGCCCGGAGATCTCGTCGTCGCTGGCCACGTGCATCAGGGCCGCGACTGCGTCTCGCAGGGTGATCCAGCCAAGCCACTGGGTTCCGCTGCCAAGTCTGCCGGCCACCCCGAGACGAAAGGGCGTCAGCATTCGGGGCAGTGCACCGCCCCGGGTGGTGAGCACCACGCCAGTCCGAGGGTGCACCACCCGGATCCCGGCCTTGCGGGCGGGGTCTGCGGCGGCCTCCCAGGCGCGTCCCAGATCGGCGAGAAAACCGGAGCCGGTTTCGCTGTCGTCGCTGATTGCGGTGTCGCCGCGATCTCCGTAGATGCCGATGGCAGACATCGAAACCAGCACGCGTGGTGGGGTATCGAGCGAGGCGAGGGTGTTGGCCAGCAGCGCCGTGGGCCTGGTGCGGCTTTCCAGCAGTTCCCGCTTACGGGCATCGCTCCAGCGCTGGTCGGCGATTCCCGCGCCGGCCAGGTGGATGACCGCGTCGCATCCTTCCAGGCTGGCCGCATCAAGCCTGTTGGCGGCGGGGTTCCATTTCACGCCACCGGGCAGTTCGTGTCTGCTCACCGGCAGCACCCGGTGGCCGGCCAGCCCGAGCTCCCTGGCCAGCGCGCTGCCGATCATCCCGGTGGCACCGGTGATCGCCAGGCGCATTGTCAACCGGGTCCGCTGCGCGCGCCGGACTCACGGAGTCGGCGCACCAGCAGGATATCGGTGACATTGTCGCGGGTGATCAGGCCCACGAAGCGGCCGCTGTCATCCACGACCGGCAGCGCCTCGCGTTTGCCCTCGTAGAGTCTGCCCACCGCCTCGTCGAACGGAATCCCGACGGCGATCGTGCCGGTTTGCTCGGGTGGCACCATTGCGGTGGTGACCAGGGCGCCGAGTCCCTGCTCGCTGACACCGCGCAGCAGGTCGTCGCGAGTCACCAGCCCGAGCAGTCGGCCGTCGTCGTCAAGCACAGGGAAGGCGCGTTGATCGCTGCGGGTGAGCAACGCGATCGCCTGCTGCAGGTTCATCGTCGGCGGCAGGATGCGGAGGTCGGTCACGGTAAGTCGTCCGGCGGTGAGGTCGCCGGCGAGTTGCCTGGTCCGCACGTGTTCGTACTCGGCCTCGGCGCCGAGGAACACGAACACGGCGATCAGGACCAGGAAAGGATTGTACTGCAGGCCGAGGATCGCGAGTCCCACGGCGAGTGCCTGTCCCACCCGTGCGGCGATCCTGGTGCCTCGCACCATCCCGATGCGCGAGGCGAGCAGTGCCCGGAGCACGCGGCCGCCGTCCATCGGGAAGGCCGGGATCAGGTTGAAGACCAGCAGCACTCCGTTGGTCCACGCCAGTGCGGTCCACAACGACACGTCTTCGTGCCAGAAGGGTGTGAGGGCGCGGGAGCCCTGGAACAGGATCACGGCGGTGCTGAGCAGCGCCGCGAGCACCAGGGTCACCAGTGGGCCGGCCAGGGCTATCACCAGCTCCTCGCGGGGCCGGTCCGGCATCCGGGCGATCCGTGCCACGCCGCCGATCGGGGTCAGGATCACGTCGGGGGTCGGGATGCCGTAGCGGGCCGCTGCCCGGATATGGCCGAACTCGTGCAGCAGCACCGAAAGGAAGAGCAGGGCGATGAAAAGGAACTGGTCGACGGCGCCCTGCACGCCGGAAATCCGCCAGCCGCCCCAGGCGTACCAGGCCACGAGGAGGAGCAGGGTGACGTGAATTCTGACCAGCGTGCCGCGCACCTTGGCAACCGTGAATGACCAGCGCATCTGTACCTCCTCCCTCGTGAACGTTAAACTTGCACCCGTCAACGGTGCCGGAATTCCGGCAGGAGCAGAGGAAATGGCCCAGCGCACGGTTCCCGTGCATCAGCCCCCAATCGCGGACCCGGCGCTCTGGACCACCGGGCACGCCGAGAAGCTGTACAATATGCCGGGCTGGGGCCTCGGCTACTTCAGGGTCAACGACGAAGGCCACGTAGCCGTGCATCCGGACGCCGACAGCGATCAGGGTGTCGACCTCTATCATCTGGCGATGGACCTGAGCGAACAGGGCGTCGGCCTGCCATTGTTGCTGCGTTTCAGCGACATCCTCCGGTCGCGGATTTCCGAGCTGGCGGAACGTTTCGCCGAGGCGATCCGCGAGGCGGAATACGAGGGCCAGTACACCACCGTCTACCCGATCAAGGTCAACCAGCAGCGGCACGTGGTGCAGGAGATCGTCGAGTTCGGCACTCCGTACGGTGTGGGGCTGGAGTGCGGCTCCAAGCCGGAACTGATGGCGGTGCTGGGGCTCAACGAGTCGACCCGTCAACTGATCATCTGCAACGGCTACAAGGACGAGGAGTTCATGCGACTCGCCCTGATCGGCCACCAGCTCGGTCATCGGGTCATCGTCGTGCTGGAACAGCTCAACGAGCTGGAGGTGCTGCTCAAGGTGGCTGACGAGATGGGCGTCGAGCCGCACGTCGGCGTGCGGATCAAGCTGGCCACCGAGGGATCGGGTCGCTGGGCGAAGAGCGGCGGCGAGAAGTCCAAGTTCGGGTTGTCGGCTGTCGAGCTGGTCGAGTTGCTCGACCGGCTCACCGCACTCGGCAGGCAGGATATGCTCAAGCTGGTGCACTTCCATCTCGGCAGCCAGATCACCGACATCCGCTACGTCAAGGCCGGGCTGGAGGAAGTTGGCCGTTACTACGTCGAGCTCCGCAAGATGGGATTCGACATCGAGCTGGTGGATGTGGGTGGTGGCCTGGGGGTCGACTACGACGGCTCGCGCTCGACGCGACCGGCGTCGATGAACTACACGATGCGCGAGTATGCCAACGACGTGGTGTACACGATGGCGCAGGTGTGCCGCACCGAGTCGGTGCCGATGCCCGACCTGATCTCGGAGAGCGGCAGGGCGATCACCGCCCATCACGCACTGCTGCTGATCAACGTGATCGATTGCGAGTCGCAGGTGGCGCCGCAGCGGGTGGTGCTGGGCGAGGATGCTCATCCGCAACTGATCGAAATGCAGGAGAACCTCGACTCGCTCACCGTGGACCGGATCGAGGAGGTGTTCCACGACGCGGTGTTCGCCAAGGAGCGGGCCCAGGAGTATTTCGCCAGCGGGATCTACTCGCTGCGCGACCGGGCACTGGCGGAGCAACTCTACCTGATGACGCTCAATCACCTGGCGGAGCTGGTGGGCGACGACCGGCTGAGTTATCCCGAGATCGCCGCGCACCTCGACACCACGCTGGTGGACCGGTACTTCTGCAACTTCTCGCTGTTCCAGTCGTTGCCCGACAACTGGGCGATCGACCAGCTCTTCCCGGTGATGCCGATCCACCGACTCGGCGAGGTGCCGAGCCGGCGTGGCACCATCCAGGATGTGACCTGCGATTCTGATGGCGTGATCGACCGCTTCACCGGTGGTCGCAAGGGCAAGCCGTCACTGGAACTGCATCCGTGGCGCGAGAACGAGCCGTACATCCTGGGGATCTTCCTGACGGGTGCCTATCAGGAGATCCTCGGCGACCTGCACAACCTCTTCGGTGACACCAACGCGGTGCACGTGCGGCATCGCAACGGCGGCTACGAGGTTTCGGACCTGGTGCACGGTGACACCGTCACCGAGGTGCTCGCCTACGTGCAGTTCCAGGCGGCCGACCTGCTGGCGACCTTCCGCCGCAAGGTGTCGCGAGCGACCAACCTCACCCGGCAGGAAGCCAACGGGTTCATCGCTGATTATGTGGCGGGGCTGGAGGGCTACACCTACCTGGAGGGAGAGGGGTAGCAGAATGGCGAGACGTGGGGCCGGCCCGAGCCTGCGCTCTCACGTCTCGCTTCCGAGGTCACCTGTTCTCGATCGGCACGAACTTCCTCTCGTCCTGGCCGGTGTAGATCTGGCGTGGCCGGGCAATCTTCTGTTCCTTGTCGGTGATCATCTCCTCCCACTGCGCCAGCCAGCCCGGCAGGCGACCCAGCGCGAACAGCACCGTGAAATACTCGGTGGGGTATCCCATCGCCTGGTAGATCAGGCCCGAGTAGAAGTCGACGTTGGGATAGAGCCGCCGGGAGACGAAGTAATCATCCTGCAGCGCGATCCGCTCCAGTTCCAGTGCGATCTCGAGCTTGGGATTGAGGCCGGTCTCGGCGAACACTTCGTCGGCGGTCTTCTTGATCAGCTTGGCGCGCGGGTCGTACGACTTGTACACCCGGTGACCGAAGCCCATCAGGCGTCCCTCGCCCTTCTTGACCTTCTCGATGAAGCCGGGGATGCGGTCCTTGGTGCCGATCTCGTCGAGCATCCGGAGCACCGCCTCGTTGGCGCCGCCGTGCAGCGGCCCGTACAGCGCCGCAATACCGGCCGACACCGCCGAGAACGGGTCGACGCCCGACGAGCCGACAGCGCGCACCGCCGAGGTGGAGCAGTTCTGCTCGTGGTCGGCGTGGAGAATCAGCAGCAGTTCGAGGGCGCGCTGCAGCACCGGATTGGCCTCGTGCTGGCCACCGATGCTGAAGGTCATATTGACGAAGTTGCCGATGTAGTCGAGGTCGTTGCGGGGGAACTCGAACGGCAGCCCGCGCGAGTGCCGGAAGCAGAACGCCGCGATCGTGGGCAGCTTGGCCATCAGGCGGACCCGCTGGATGTAGCGGCTGGCGGGGTCGTGGATGTCCTTGGCGTCGGGATAGAACGTCGACAGCGCGCCGACGATGCCGAGCATCATCCCCATCGGGTGAGCGTCGTAGCGGAAGCCGCTCAGCAGGCGGATCAGGTTGGTGTGGACGTAGGTATGGTAGCGGACATCGTTGGTCCAGGTGTCGAGCTGTTCGCGGTTGGGCAGTTCGCCCTCGCGCAGCAGCCAGGCCACCTCAAGGAACGACGCCTCGCTGGCGAGCTGCTCGATCGGATAGCCGCGGTAGCGGAGGATGCCCTTGTCGCCGTCGATGAAGGTGATCGCACTCCGGCACGCGGCGGTGTTCATATAGGCCGGATCGTAGGTCATCAGCCCGAAATCTTCCGGATTCGCCTTGATCTGCCGCAGGTCGATGGCACGGATCGTTTCGTCGGTGAGCGGCAATTCGTAGCTCGTGCCGGTGCGATTGTCGATGATGGTGAGGGTCTCGCTTGCCACGGCACATCCTCGTCGTGCGAAAGGTTCCAGGTCGCAAACGTCTTGCAGGCCCCGGAAGATACACCGGCGGGAAACCGGCACTTGCGATACCGGGCGTTCGGGGCGTTTCTGTGACGATGCAGAACCGGGAACCACACCCATTGGACCGTCATCGCAGCGGCTTCCTGGCCGGCGCCCCGATCGGTGCGGCGCTGGCCCATCGCACCGTGGCGCTCAGCGACCCGGTGGAGATCCGCGCCGCGATCGGTGCCGCCACCACGCCCTTGCCACCGCCGGCGGGGCGGCGCTTTGCCGCGATCGCACTGGGCGACGCGCTGATCGAGGAACTGATCGCTGGTGGGGTCGACCTCCGCCGCCTGTCCCGTCGGTGGGTCGACTGGGCGGCCGCTGACGGACTCGGCGTCGATCCGTCGCTGGCCCAGGCGCTGGCACACCTGGGTGAGTTCGACGCACCCGCCGACTCGCTGGACGCCAGCGGTGCCGCCGCGCTGGCGGCGGCCCTGCCGGCTGCGCTTGCCGTGGCATCGCCGAGGTCGATGGTGTCGGGTGCGTTTCACACCGCCCGGCTCCTGGATCCCGATCCCGACAGCGGACTCGCGACCGTGGCGGTGGTACTGGCGGCTTCGCGATTCCTGCAGGGGCAGCGCGATTTCATCCCCGAGGTGCTCGGGTTGCTGCGCAGCAATGACGCGCCACCGGAGTTGTTCGATCAGTATGCCGCGATCGCTCGCGAGCCCCGGCGCATCGCGGTACCGCCGCGCGGCGATGCCAGTGCCACCGTCGTGGCGCTGTGGGCGCTCCGGGTGGCGGAGCACCAGCCCCGCAGCGTCGAGGCGCTGGAGGCGATGGTCGCCGCAGGGGGCGTGAGCACCACCGCAGGTGCCGTGCTGGGCGCCCTGCTCGGTGCGCGCGACGGGATCGACAAGTGGCCCGCGGCCTGGCGCGACGGCGCCGGCGAGGACGTGATCCTGAGAACCACACTGGCGGCGACGCTGGCAGCGTGAAAGATTCCTGCCTTCCCTCACCCGGATTCCAATGACACTGACCACCCGCGTTCTCCTCGGGTTGCTTGCCGGTCTGGCCTTCGGCATCGCCCTCGCAGTGTGGCTGCCCCCTTCCTGGCAGGAGGTGGCGGTCTGGATCGAACCGATCGGCACCATCTGGACTCGAGCCCTGCAGATGACGGTCATTCCGCTGGTGATGACCCTGCTGTTCACCGGCGTAAGTGGCGGCGGCCAGGGACTAGGGATGCTGGGAGCCAAGGGAATTGCGCTATTCGTGGTGGTGCTGGGCGTGATCGCGTTAGGCACGCTGATGGTGGCACCGACCATATTCGCCCGGCTTCAGGTCGATCCGGTTGCCGCACAGGCGCTGCTGGCCGGCAGCACGGCACCCGAGGCGGTGATGCCGTCGTTCCGTGACTGGCTGGTGGGGATGATGCCCAACAACCTGGTAACCGCGATGTCCACCGGTGCGATGCTGCCGATCATCGTGGCCACCCTGATGTTCGGAGCCGCGGCGACCCGGTTGCCGCAGGACACCCGCGAACGACTGGTGCGCGCCGCCGAGGCTGTGGGTTCGGTGACAATCATCGTGGTGCGCGGCATCCTCACACTGGCGCCTTACGGTGTGTTTGCCCTGGCGGTGCCGCTGGCACTCCGGCTCGGCACCACGGCACTGGGCGCAGTGGCGGTGTACGTCGTCACCACGGCAGCGCTGTCGCTGATCGCCATCGCGGTGATGTACCCGCTGGCACGGCTCGGCGGAGTCAGGCTCAGGGAGTTCGCCAAGGCGCTTGCTCCGGCCCAGGGTATCGCCGTGTCGGCGCGCTCATCGCTTGCGGCGCTGCCGGCGATGATCGAAGGTGCCACCGGGCTGGGGCTGACCGAGCGGACCACCGGATTCTTCCTGCCGTTTTCGGCGTCGCTCTACCGACTCGGTTCGGCGGTGGCGCTGCCGGTGGGAGTGATCTTCATCGCCACGCTTTATGGCGTGTCGCTCAACACTGGCGACCTGATCGTGGTGGGGATGACGTCGGTGCTGCTGACGTTCAGCGTGCCGGGAATTCCCGGCGGGTCGATCCTGATTATGGCACCGGTACTGTTGGCGGTGGGATTGCCGGTGGAGGGAATCGGCATCCTGCTGGGAGTGGACACGATCCCCGATATGTTCCGCACCACCGCAAACGTCACCGGCACGATGGCGGCGGCGGTGGTGCTGGATGAGCGAGAGGGGTAGCGGCGCGTTCCCGTCGCCCGGTCAAGCCCGTTCAGGACTGGGCAGCAGGGCAGGATTCCAGGCAATCTCCCAGAGGTGGCCGTCAGGGTCCTGGAAGTAGCCGGCGTAGCCGCCCCAGAAGGTGTCCTGGGCCGGCTTCACTAGCCGCGCCCCGGCCGCCGCTGCCTGCTGCATCACGGCATCGACCTCGTCCCTCGTGGCGACGTTGTGACCAAGGCTCATCGCGGTGGCGCAGGGTGCGGAGCGGGGGAGGCCGCTGTCCCGGCCCAGGCTGCTGCGCGGCCAGAGAGCCAGCTTCTGGCCGTGGTCCAGGTCGAGGAAGGCGACGGCACCGTCCTCGAATTCGGTGCCTACGATGCCCGCCGATGGCAGGCCCAGTCCGTCACGGTAGAACCGGAGGGAACGCTCCAGATCGTCGACGCCGAGGGTGATGACTGTGATGTGGGGGCGCACTGGGTCTCCGTGTGTTCGGTCCCCTGGCAAGACCAGCAGGACATTGGTTGTTGTGCACGGGAGCCGGGCGTTTCGACAAGTGAGATTCCCGACCAGTCTCGGCGATGGCTCAGTCCGGCCGTTCCACCTTGTACCTCAACTCGACCATTTCGGTACCGATCTGATGCACTGAAGTCAGGTGCAGTGCCGGGCTCAACGCACTGCGAGGAAATAGCGGCTTGCCCTTGCCCAGCGTGGCTGACCCGATCTGCACTATGAGTTCGTCGAGCAGGCCGGCATCATAGAACTGGCCAGCGAGTTCGCCACCTCCCACGATCCAGATGTTCCGGGACCCCGCTGCCGCTCGCATCGCCGCGTGGACCTGGCGCACGTCTCCCGCCACGAAGTGCAGGTCAGCTCCCTCGATGCGTGGCAGCGTGCGGCTGGTGAAGATCCAGGTGGGCACTGTGTAGGGCCAGTGCGATCCGGTTTCGGCGGCGACGCTCTCCGAGTTGCGCAGCATCCACTCGAAGGTGGCCGAACCCATCGCGAGCGCACCTACTTCGGCGATGAACTCCGGATAGCTGGAATCGCTCGGGTTGCCCAGCGAGAACAACCACTCCAGGGAGTCGTCCTCGGTGGCGATGAAGCCGTCGAGGGTTGATGCGGTGTAATACTGGGTCCTTGGCGGCAAATGATGTCCCCGGGTAAGCAAGCGAGCGCAGGCGGACGGCGGCCAGGTCGGCCCTCAGGGTGGGTCGGGCTGTGCCGTGCAATGCAGGGGAGAATGGCAGGGGAGGAGGGAATCGGGAAGTCCCGCCTGGGCTCGCGGGTAAGCCCGCGGCTCGGCCAGGGCGTCCACGCAGGGGCGGGGCACGCCCCGCCCACAGGTCCGCGGAGCAGTAGGAGGGTTTACCCTCCGCCTTCGCCGAGCCATCGCCTTAGCGCCGAGCCTCGACCGTCCCGCGCTCCAGCCACTCGAAATCGCCAGCCATCGCCCGCTGAGCCACCTTGTATGTCGCGACGTCGTCGGGTCCGTAGACGCCACGGAACAGGTCGTCGATCCGACGCCTGGCGTGACGGCAGAACAGGTCGGCCAGTTCCACCGCATCCTGGTTGCCGGCCCTGGCCTCCGATTGGGCGCGCGCGATGACGCTCGACATCGCGAACAGTTCGGCGCCCACATCGACCAGCCGGAACAGCACCGACTGGCGCTGCTCCAGCTTCGGTCCGAACCGGATCATCGCGTGGAACAACACCCGGGCCAGCTTGCGCGAGCGCCGCTCCACCCAGGCGAGATGACCCGACAGCTTGCCGAACCTGCCGAATCCGAAGGCGCGATGGCCGAGCCAGAGCGGCGGATACCAGCGCAGGTAGAACAGCGCCGAGCGCAGCAACGCCCGCAGCTTGGCCGACATCGGCTTGCGTGGATCGATCAGGTCGCCGGCCACTTGCAAATGGGTGTCCACCGCCTCGCGCGCGATGAACAGTCGCATTATCTCGCTCGACCCCTCGAAGATCCGGTTGATTCGATTGTCGCGATACATCCGCTCCACCGGATCGGGTCGCTCGCCACGACGGCGCAGCGAGTCGACCGTCTCGTAGCCTCGGCCACCCTTGATCTGCAGCGTAGCGTCGATGATCCGGTCGGCCTTCTCGGTGTTCCAGAGCTTGGCGATCGCCGCCTCGAGCCGGATGTCGGTGTCGCCGCGGTCGGCCAGCAGCGATGCGAGTTCGCTCACCGCCTCCATAGCGTATGTGTCGGCGGTCATCTTGCCGAGCATCTGTGCCACGGCGTCGTGCTTGCCGATCGGTGCACCCCACTGCACACGATCTGCAGCCCAGCGTCGCGAGATCCGGAGCGCGACCTTGCAGCCGGCGACAGCCGACGCCGGCAGCGTGAGCCGTCCGGTGTTGAGGGTGATCAGCGCCAGCTTGAGACCGCTGCCCTCGTCCCACAGCAGGTTTTCCGCGGGGACGCGCACGTTGTTGAAGCGGATCACCCCATTCTCGATCGCCTTGAGGCCCATAAACTCAAGCCGGTGCACCACCTCGACACCAGGGAAGTCGCGCTCCACGATGAAGGCGGAGATCCGCTTGCCGGTGCGGGCCATCACCACCATCAGGCCGGCGATCGGGCCGTTGGTGCACCAGAGCTTCTCGCCGTTCAGCACGTAGTGGCTGCCGTCTTCCGATCTTGTCGCCTCGGTGGCAAGTCCGGCGGGATCGGAACCGACTTCGGTTTCAGTGAGTGCGAACGCGCTGATCTCGCCGCCGGCGAGTCGCGGCAGGTATCGCTGCTTCTGCCGATCGGTGCCGAACAGCATCAGGGGCACCGCCACTCCGATCGACTGCGATGCGGAGAGCAGTGCGGTGAGTGAACCGTCCTGCGAAGTCACCATCCCGATTGCGCGGGTGTACATCAACTGACTCAGGCCCAGGCCGCCGAACTCTGCCGGGATCTTGATTCCCAGTGCGCCGATCTGGCGGAGCTGCTGGATCAGGTGGTCGGGCACCTTGCCGTTGCGATCGATGGCGTCGCTGTCGACTGTGCGGAGCAACTCTGCCAGTCGCTCGAAAAACGGCGCCGCGTGGGCGACCTCCTCCGCAGTTGGGGCGGGAAAGGGGTCCACCAGGTCCATTCGAAGCTTGCCTGCGAACAGTTCGCGCACGAACGACGGCGCCGCCCACTCGGTTTCCCTGGCCGCTTCGGCCGCGGCACGAGAAGCTGATTCGGGATTGGTCATCTCGATCCTCCTGCTGCTTGTGGGAACCCGGTTGCCGATCCTGCCAGCGCGGCCCGCAACAGGGTGGTGACGTGAAGCTTGTGCCGGTCGAGGTGGTCGGGGTCGTCGGCGTCGATTCCGACACCGGCGACCATCGTGTCGCGATGCAGCACCGGGAACCAGGTCAGCGCCAGCAGTGACAGGGCCAATTGTCGGGCGCACTCGACCGACAGCTCGAGTTCGGCTGCAAGCGCCGCAACCACCTCGCTGCCGACCGCCAGGCCGGCCGCCACCGGCGTGGGAGCCGGGCCCTCGCCCAACGCCTCGCGATGGATCAGCCGAATGAAGTCGGGATGTGAAGTTGCGTAGTCGACGTAATCGGCTACCACGCCGGCCAGTATGGTGGCGGTGTCCTCGCCACTGTCAGCGGCTCGCTGGCGACCGACCAGCACCGCCTGGCGCGCCTCGGCGAAGCAACGCTCGAGTACCGCCACGTACAGCGACTCCTTGGTGCCGAAGAAGTAGCCGGGCGTGCCGCGCGACACCCCGGCACGCTCGCCGATGTCGGCCAGCGACGTGGGGTGGTATCCTCGCGCCGCGAACAACGTCTCGGCGGCATCCAGGATCGCGTTGCGACTGCGATCAGCATCGCGTGGCAGCATCGGCATCAGTATCCCTTGGCTTGCTTGCTGCCCAGCAAGTTATCAGGGGTCAGGGATGGGGGCAACTGGCCCTCCCTGGCTATGGCTGGTGGTTCAGGGGACCGAGCGCAGGGCCCGGAGCAGCAGGTCGTCGGCAGTCCGCAACTGCTGGAGTTGTTCGGTAAGTGGCCCGGTAGTGGCTACCTGTGCCCCCAGGCGGAGCAGGTCGCGTCGCAGCCGCTCCAGGGCTGCAATGGCCTCGTCCCGCAGCGCGACCAGCCGCTCCCGCAGCTCGGCCGACTCGGAGGAACGAACACCTGCGGCACCGTCGAGCAGTGCGATTCTCTCGCGGATCCGGCTCACCTTTCGCTGCAGGTTGCCGGCGAGCACCGGAATCTCTTCCAGGCCGCGCCGCTGCGGTGCCGGCAGTGCGCCGAACAGGTCGTTGATGCCGACCTCCAGCATCACTTCGGTGGGGCGGTGCAGGGTGTTGGGTGCCTCGATCTGCTTGCCGACTCCCAGCGAGGCGATCCGGAAGGTGAGCTTGCCGAGCGGCGAGTTCCAGAACAGTTCGCGAATGCGCCAGCGCAAGCTGCGGGGACGCTCGTCGCGCGGAGCGAGTATGAAGCCGAATCCCAGCCCAAGAAAGAATGTCAGCCAGAGCCACTTCAACTGGTCGGCCAGGATACTGAACAGCGCGTACAGGCCCGCTGAGTACCAACCTCCCCACCAGCTTCCGATCCCGCCAATCAGGAGCATTGCCACTATTGCGGCTCCGGCCAACCAGGCGAAGTCGTTGATCAGTCTGCCCAACAGAGTCGCGCGCGTGGTGCCTTGCGCAATGCGCTTCCTGATGCCGTCGGCGAGTGCGACGCGGAGGTCCGTGAGCAGGTAACCGGCTCGCGCTGCGCGGCGGGTCGATACCGTCGCCAGCGCAAAATGAATGATGGTACCGAGCCCGATGGCGATCGGCAGCATAGCGAACAGCATCGGTACTCGACCGATCAGGGGCAGCCGCATCGATACGAAGTAGACCTCGTTCAGTGCGCTGATCATTCCGACCAGCGAAAACGTCAGCGCGTAGAATGGCCGGGCGAGTGCACCGCTATCGACCCAGTGCGACAGCACCGGATCGGTGGTTGTCACCACGGCGGTACCATCGAGCAGCGGCAGCCAGTCTTCCATTGTCGCCGGGCGACGCTCGGGGTCGCGTTCCAGTGCCGCATCGATTGCGCAGCGCAGTGGCTTGGGAGTGCCGGGTGCGGCTTGGCTGAGCGGCACCGGATCTTCCTGCAACCGCCTGAGCAGCACGTCGCCTGGGGTGTCGCCGGTGATCGGCAAATGGCCGGTGACCATCGCCCAACCGGCGACGCCGAGTGAGTAGAGGTCGGAGCGTTGACTGGGTGCGGTGCCTTGCAGGAGCTCGGGCGCCAGGTATTCCGGGGTACCCACCAGTGGACCCGAATCGCTGCCACCAAACTCGACTGCCAGCCCGAAGTCGAGCAACATCGCCCTGCCGGTTCTGTTTTCGATCAACACGTTGGAGAGCGTGATGTCGCGGTGCAGCACGCCAGCACCGTGGGCCGCGGCGAGCGCCCAACCGATGTCCCGCAGCACCTTGGTGACTTCGTCGGGTGAAAGTGGCCCCTCGCACTGGATGCGATCGGCGAGCGATTCTCCCTCGACGAATCCCATCACGAACCACGCGAGCGAACCCTGCTCACCCACGTCGAAAATCGGCACGATGTTGGGATGCACCAGCCGGGCACAGGTGCGGGCCTCGGTGAGGAACCGCTGACGCGCTTCGGGGTCATTGGCGAGGGACTCGTGCAGCAGCTTGATCGCCACCGGTCGGTCGAGTGCCACATCTCGTCCCAGGTACACGACACCCATTCCACCGCGACCGAGCTCGGACTCCAGCGAGAGTTGTCCCGCAACCACTGCCTGCAGCTCGGCGGCTCGTTCATCCAGTGGCGAGTTCACGGCATCACCGGCGACGGAGTGGGAGTGGCGAGCGAACCGAGCGATTCGCTGCGGGCAGCCTTGCCGATTGCCAGTCGTGCCTCGTTGGCACCGGCGAGCTCGAACAACAGCAGCCGCTCCGCTTCACGTGCAGCGACAATCTCCTGAGCGAGGTCGGTGGTGACCGTGGCCAGTGACACAGCACGCAGCAAATGGAGGCGCAGCGACTCAAGTCGGGCCACGGCTTCGCGGTGGTGACGGGAGACCTCCGCGGCGACCTGTGCGAGGCGCGCTGCCTCGGGATGTCCGACCGGCAACAACGATTGCGCGTCCGCCAGGTCGTTTGCCAGCGTGCGCATCTCCTCGGCGCCGTGCTGCAACGTTGCGGCCAGTGCAGGGACGTCGCCGTGTGCGGAGCGGTCCGCGGCAGGTATCGCCTGCCACAGTGTCTCGATCGCCAATCCAAGCACCAGCTCAGTGTTGCGGTGAATCGTGTTCGATGCCACCCTGGCGGATGCCACTCCAGTCGTCGCGGTGCGGGCGAGCAGCCCTGCCAACGGACCGCGCCAGAAGCGCTTGGCCAGTCGCCGGAAGAAGCCATCCGGATTGAGGCGAACTCCGGGCGACACCAGGTTGATCGAGGCGCCGGCAGCGGTACCGAGGAACAGCCAACTTCCCAGGCTCATCAATGCGAAGGCCGCGTAGGTCCATTCGGTAGCCGGCACGAGGTACGGCATCACCGTGGCTGCGAACAGGAACCCGGCGAAGATCGTCACGGCACCGACCACGGTCAGGTCGAAGATCACTCGCCCGGCCAGTGGTGGCAGTTCATCGCGACGGTAGGTGGCCTTGAGTCCGGCGGTCCAGTGGTCCCAGGCGGAGCGGATGTCGCCGATCCCGTATCCCTGTGATGCCAGCTTGCGCAGTGCCGCAAACTCGGCGGCCGATTGTACCGCAATCGGCACCACGAGAACATTGAGGATCCAACTGATCGCTGCTGCCAGTCGGAACCCGGAGCCACCGCGATCGAGGTAGGTCTCCATCAGCACCAGCAACTGGAGTGCAAGTACCGGTGTGGCGATGGCGTACCCCACCCTGACTCTTTCCCAGCGGGTGAACCATTCAACCAACGGTGGTGCGAGCGAAACCTGTGGTGGTGAACGGTCGAGTCGTGCCAGCAGTGCCGCGACATCGACTGGGCGTGCTTCGGGGTCCTTCTCCAGGCAGGACCGCAATAGGTCGATCAATCGCCGGGATGCCGCCTTTGCAGCGAGCGGGACGTCTGGGAGCGGCTGCACCAGGTGCTTGGCGAGCAATTCGCCGGCTGTGTCGCCGGAGAACGGTGGCACACCGGCGAGTGCAAACCAGGCAGTTGCGCCCAGTGCGTAGATGTCCGATGCCGGAGTCGCCGGTGCGCCGCGGATGACTTCGGGAGCCAGGTAGCCCGGCGTGCCGATGGTGCCCACTGCCTCGCCATCCGCGATGCGGGCGAGTCCGAAGTCGGCCAGCAGTGCGCGACCGGTGCCGCGCTCGACGAGGATGTTTTCGGGAGTGATGTCGCGGTGGACGACTCGTTGCGAATGAGCGTAGCCCAGTGCCCAGCCGACTTCGCGGAGCAACCTCTCGACGTCGGCGGATGGCAGCGGGCCTCGCCGCCTGATGCGTGCGCCGAGCGTCTCGCCATCGACCATCGCCATAGCGAGGAAGGTGATGTCGTCCCGGCTCTCGACCGCGAACACCGGCACGATGTTGGGATGGGCCAGCCGGGCAGCCGTGCGTGCCTCGGCGATGAATCGCTCGCGTGCCGTCGGGTCCGAGGCGAAGCGCTCGTGCAGCACCTTGATCGCCACCGGGCGGTCCAGGCGCAGGTCGCGGGCGAGCCACACCACGCCCATCCCGCCGCGGCCGAGCTCGCGCTCGAGCGCGTAGCGGT
The DNA here is from genome assembly GCA_965651205.1 of uncultured bacterium. GTDB lineage: Bacteria > Gemmatimonadota > Gemmatimonadetes > Gemmatimonadales > GWC2-71-9 > Palsa-1233. The sequence continues at coordinate 1,660 of CBFGRM010000020.1, read as the reverse complement.
CGCCGATGGCATCCTGCAATTGCTGAGTGCTGTGGGAGTCGGGCATACTAACTCCTTTGGCAAGAACCGTGCGGGGTCAGTTGGTGCCGGTGTTGCCACTCACGATCTGGTAGACCTGGACGTGCTGCACCTCGCCGCGGTCGCCAGTACGGCCGACCAGGAAGCCGTTGCGGATCTCGAACACCTCGATCCGCACGGGGATGTCGACAGTGTGTTCAATGCCATCCGGGGAGAGGCCGATGATGCGTGTGGCAGGATCGGTCGGCAACGAGGCGACCAGCCAGGTCCAGCCGTTCGGGTCAGCGAACACCTGTCGATATGCAGGCGTGCTTTCCGGCCTGGGCGAGCGCATCAGCATCTCGCGGACAATGCGGTCCATACCCGGAGCTTCGGGCGATGTCACCATCGCGACAAGACGATCGATCTCGGCATCGTACAGTGAATCGGTTGCGACGCGTGCCCTAGCCGGGAAGTGCAGCGGGTTTTGCGGCTGTCCGTGGAGTGAGAAGCGCTGCACCGTGCCGTCTGCGCCGGTGCCGATGAGAATCGCGTCGGGGGCGACGTCGAAGGAGGTCACCCTGCCCAGCACCGCATTGATGCCGATGTCGATGTTGCTGATCGACGCCAGGCTGTCGCCATCTGCGTTGGTGATGATCGCGGTGCCGGTCAGCGGCTCGCTGCGGTCGGGGTCGGGCGGCCCCGATGCTTCGGGCGGCAACAAGATGGCCAGGAACGTGCCCGACCCATTGCAATACACCGGTCCCGGCCTGCGATCGGGACCGAAGCTGAATGAGCGGTGGAAGTCTCCCCGCGAGTCCAGCACCGAAATCCGCTCGGTCGCCACGTCGCGGACGAAGAGTGAATCACCGCCACAGTGGAGCAGTCGGGCCGGCTGGCGGAACTCTCCGGGGCCCTCGCCGAGCCGGCCAGCGCGATAGAGCCAATGGCCATCGGGACTGAAATACGCGATGGTGCCTGTGCCGGCATCGACTATCGCAATACGGCCGTCGTCCAGTCGGCTGGCAGCGGCGGTGCGCACGAACCAGGTAGAGTCGCCCTCCAGGCCGGCGATGTCGAGGATCGGACTGGCAATCATCCGTGCCGGTCGGTCACTGACCTCGGTGCCGGGAGCAGCACATCCGGCGACCAGGAAGGCCGCTGTTACCAGGCGAAGACTCATTGCTTTACCTCACGGCAACGTCACGCTGCACGTGGTAAGGAAGCCGCCACGGACGTTGTACCTGGTCGTGACAGTGATCGACTGCGCCAGCAGCACCTTCTGAAGATCCTCGGCGATCCGCGCCGTGGCGTGCTCCTGGAATATTCCGACATTGCGGTAACTCATCACATAGTACTTGAGCGACTTGAGCTCGATGCAGCGGTCGCTCGGGATGTAGCTGATGGTGAGTCGAGCCTGATCGGGAAGACCGGAGAACGGACACACCGCCGAGAACTCCTCGGTCTCGGTGACGATCTCCTGGGTGGGTCCGTCGTACGCGAATGTCTCCAGAACCGCGACATCGATCGCCTCTGGACCGGTGAACGGCAGGGTGCGGCCCTCTGCGGTGGCCATAGGGTCTCCGAATGCTCGTGTTGACTGAAATCTAAACGAGAAAGCGAGAAGGCGAAAAAGCGAGAAGGCGAAAAAGCGAGAAGGCGA
>CBFGRM010000019.1:0-33854 GCA_965651205.1 uncultured bacterium | reverse complement strand
TCGCCGGAATGCTGCCGGTGGCGATCGGACTGGGCGAGGGCGCCGACTTCAACGCACCGCTGGGTCGCGCGGTGATCGGTGGCGTGATCACCTCGACCATCCTGACGCTGCTGGTGATTCCGACGTTCTATGAGATCGTGGACGCGTTCCGGAATCGGGTGACGAGCCTCGCGGGCAGGATCTTCGGTACCGGCGCGTGGGCAGCGAAGACCGGTGAGCATCCGGTGCCGATGGAATGATCTCATAGAGGCGGGTCGGTGCGTGTTCGGAATCGGGCAGTACAGTGTCCCACTCTTGTGCCACAACTCCTTGACGTGAGGCGTGCCGAGCTGTAGCGTACTCAGACGATCAACCGGACCAGGAACCTCGCTCATTATAGGTTCCCGATGGACAGCCTCGAACAAGTCAACCCAATGACGGCTTCTGCAACCTTTTGGGTTGAAGCGCCATGCCGACTGCTGGTGGCACTACTCGTCATCATCGCTTCCGCGTGTGACAGGCAAGCTGGACTAGGACTTGGGCAAACCAGTGTCTTGACGGATTCCGCAGGTATCGAGCTGGTTTCCAGTGCGGAGCCGCATTCGGCCACGGAATGGCACACCGAACCAGAACCCACTTGGCAAGTCAGTACTATGGATGGGACGGAGCCGCTGCATCGTGTGGCCGACGCGGCCAGGATGCTCGACGGCAGAATCGTCGCATTGAACGGGGATCCTGTTCAGGTACTGCTGTTTGACGAGAAGGGGGTTCTGGTCCGGCAGTTCAGCGGTCGCGGGCAAGGTCCTGGAGAGTTCCTCAAGCCGATTGCACTCGAGGTCGACCGGCAGTCGCGGATTCGCGTATCCGATGGAGAGCTTGGTCCCACCTACACCTTCGATACTCTCGGTACGATCGTCCACGAGCAGTTTTGGGATCTTGAACGGCTCTTTGCGGCCCTTGGACCAGGACGCGGGTCTGAGTCACGGATTCCGATTGCCGGTGGACGAGCATTGATCCCCGTCGACCTGCGAGGTGGCCCTGCGTTGACCACCAAGTGGCAGGCCGACTGGGGTGTCCGGTCCTGGGTGGTTGTGGACTCCAATTACGACACTTTCGAAACTGGTGACTATCGGAGCGGGATTCTCGCCGTCAAGTCGAGCACTTCCGGTGGTGGAATGATGGTAGCACCGCTGTTGTTTCACCTGAGTCACACAGCAACCAAATCCGATCCGTTCCGTCTCTGGATCTCCGACGCTGCAGAGTACCGGGTCGACGTCCGCGACTCGACTGGTCAACTGCTTCGCGTCATCCGGAAGCAGCACGTCCCGCAGCGATTGGACGACACCCTTCTGGTACGGTTGGAAGCCGAGGTTGGGGCGCAGTACCGAGGGCTGTCTCCCTCCGAGTACAATGCAGCCCAAGCGGCCCTTCCAGACCGACAAGTATTCCCGATGATTCTCGGGCTGGTCGTGGACAGTGAGGGTATGCTGTGGGTTCGCGAGACTCTGCGAGAATGGAGTGTGTTCGACAGAGCGGGGAGGTGGGTGACCACGGTCGACCTGCCGCTGCACCAGGTGTACGACATCGGTGTCGACTACGTGATAGGCCTTGCGCTGGATCCGGATGGAGCTGAGAGCATTGTCGAGTTGACTCTCCACCGGAATACCTCACAGTGACGGTCACGTAGGGGCGGAGCTTGCCCCACCTAGGCGGGCACGGCGCGCCTGGTCCCTACAGCATCCCGACCAGCCGCTGCCACTGGTCGCGGAGGCGCCTGCCCCAGCTCGCCTCGTCGTGATCGCCGTCCGGGTCTTCCAGATAGTGCAACGTGGAATCCAGCCGCCAGCCACGGTCGATGAGCAGGTCGCGCATCCGCCGGGCGTCGCTGACCGCCTCCTCCTCCTCCAGCAGACCGATGTCGAGATACACCCGACCCACCGGTGCCGGCTGGCGCCCCAGCCAGCGGAAGATCGCGCCATCGGCATACCAGAACGCCGGGCTCATCACCCAGGCGCTGCCGAACGTCGCCGCGCCTCCCAATAGCGCGTACATCGCGAACAGGCCGCCCATCGACGAGCCACCGACGGCGGTGTGCTCCCGCTCGGGCCGGGTACGGAACTCGCGATCTATCAGTGGCTTGACCACCTCTACCAGCCAGCGCAGGTAGCCCACTCCCTCTCCGTCGCCCCGAATCACGTCGTCGAACGGCGAATACTCGCGCAACCGTTCGGGGCCGAGATTGGGAATGCCGACCAGAATCGGTTGAACGGGCACCTCGATCTCCGCCAGGGTTTCCAGCAACGACCAACTCCCCGCGAACGACGTCTCCTCATCGAACAGATTCTGGCCGTCCTGCAGGTACACCACGGGATGAACCACGCTGCCCTCCTCGTAACCCGGAGGAGTCGCAACCAGGATGTCACGAACGGCAGCGCCGGGACCGGCGACGGAGGGGAGAGTGTGGAGCACGAAGGAACCTAGAAGGGAGAAGGGAGAAGGGAGAAGGTCTCGTTTCCCCTTCTCCCTTCTCCCTTCTCCCTTCTCATTTTCAGAAGGTTGCTGTCACGCCTCCCATCACCCGTCGTCCGATCACCGAGCCACCGAAGAGATGATAGCGCTGCTGATCGAGCAGGTTGGTACCGACTGCGAACAGTCGCAGGTTGTTGCTGAGGCGGTAGCCTGCCGACGCGTTCACCGTTGTGCTCGAGGGAACCTTGCCCACGAACACGCCGGCGGCCCAATCGTACCCCTCGACAGCGCGCAGCGTGAGGGTGGCGTCGAAGCCGTTGGTGATGCCGGTGTAGGCCAGCGACACGGTGCCCTTCTTCTCCGGCGTGTTGGGCAACAACTGGTCGCCGGCGCGCTGGCTCACCACCTCGAAGTCGAAGAACGAGACCGTGGCATCGAGCCGGAACTCGTCGGTGAGTCGGTAGCCGACACCGATGTCGACACCGCGCTGATCCACCTCGCCCTCGTTGCCGTAGCTGACCACGATGGCAGTGTTGCCATCCTCGGTCCGGGTGAGTCCGGCGGCAGCGAGTGCGGTGGCCGGTGAGGCCGCCAGGTTGCTCCGCACCGCGTCCTCCAGCGCGCCACGGTACTGCTCGGGCACCGCCTCTGGTGAACTCCAGAACCCGAACGCCGGATTGATCCCCGGCAGCAGGTCGGTGACGAAGTCCTTGATGTTGTTCATATACGCATCGACCGAGACGTACGCCTTCGACGACAGCGAGCCCTTCCAGCCCACTTCGTAGCCGATGGTCTTCTCGACGTCGAGATCGGCGTTGCCGCGGGCCCATACCGGCACCATTGCGCTGTTGGTGAAGAGCTGGCCCACCGGCACACCCGCCAGTGCCGGGCCCAGCGGTGAGGCCCTGAGGCCGGTCTCGAGTGCGGTGAAGTCGACCGGCGCACCCGCAGCGGCGCGGAGGTAGAACTCCGAGTAGTTGGGAGTCTGGAAGGCGCGGTTGACGGTGAACCGGAACGAGTGATTGGGGTTGGGCGAGAAGACGATGCCACCCTTGGGTGAAACCTGACCCTCGAACAGGTCGCCCTCGTCGTAGCGGGCCGCACCCACCAGGCGGATCTGGTCGCTGATCCGGTACTCGAGCTGGGTGTAGGCGGAGTAGACCTTGTCGTGGCGGTCGTCGTCCTCGGGCCGCATCAGGGTGCCGCTGGTGTTGACATTGTACTGCCGGAACGAGGCACCGAGGATGGCCCTGCCCGCGCCATCGAGGAACGACGAGTTGCCCTGCACCTCGACGTGGAAGATGTCCGACTTCTCCAGCAGCTCGGCTCCGGATGCCAGCGAGTACTGCGGCTCACTGGATTCGCGCCGGTTCCAGTAGGCAAAGGCATTGAGGCGGTTGCCGTTGTATGCGACCCGGGCATAGGGCTTGAATCCCTTGAGGATCTGCACCCGACCGATGCCGGTGACCAGTGTCTCGTTGCTGGCTTCCGACGCGCCGCCCTCGACGGTGAACACGCCGCCGTTGTCGAGGTAGTAGTCGAACCTTCCCGATCCGTAGATGGTGGTGATCGGGTCCGGATCTCCCTGCGGGGTGCGATCCAGTCCGGCGCACACCGCGGTCGAGCCACCGCAGGTCTGTCCCTCCAGTGCGCGCAACTCCGGGGTGCTCATCAGCGGCGTCACGATGTCGCTGTCCTCCACCGCCTCGGCGTATTCCGACTGCATCGCGGTGCGGTCGAGCAGGGTGCGTGAACGGGTCCACGAATCGTTGCTGGCATAGCCGGCGTTGAAGCGCACGCCGAAGCGGCCCTCGCCGAACACGCCGGCCCAGCGGCCATCGGCCTTGATCGATCCCAGTTCACCGCCCGAGATCGACAGCTTGCCACCCGGCGATTCACGGGGACTGAGCGTGGTCATATTGATCACGCCCGCGAATGCGTTGGCGCCGTAGAGTGCCGAGCCCGGTCCGCGAACCAGCTCCATTCCGCGCAGCTCGTCGAGTGCGACCGGCAGCGTGTTCCATTCCTGCGAGCCGAGGAAGGCGATTGCCAGGTCGCGGCCGTCGAGCAGAGTGAGCACCCTGCGGTTGAGCGACGAATTGAAGCCGCGGGCATTGATGTTGAAGTCGTTGACTCCGCTTTGCACCAGGTCGACGCCCGGTGCCTGCGCCAGTGCCAACGGTGCCTGGCCGGTTGGTGATGTGGCCTGCAGCACCTGTGGCTCCACTAGGGTGACTGCGGCGGGTGCATCGACGATCCGCTCCGGTTCACGCGACGCCGCCGACACGGTGAGGTCGGCCAGCGACACCGGCACCGGTTCGAGGGCGATGTCGATGGTCATATCGCCGCTGATGTTGACCTCGCGCATCACCGGTTGGTATCCCAGCCATCGGAACACCACCATCTGCACCCCGGTGGGAATGCGCTGCAGGACGTACCTGCCCTGGGCGTTGGTTGCCGCTCCCAGGCTTGGTTCGTCCCTGATGGTCACTTGCACTCCCGCGATAACCTCGTTGCTGCCTGCACGAGTGATCGTGCCGCGGATGGTGCCGGTCGTCTGGGCGACGACAGGACCCGCACCCGCCGCCACGAGGGCGAGCAGGAGCGCGAGGGTCAGGCACCGGACGTTCCCAGGGAACATCGAATACCTCGGGTTCGAGATGTGGAGGGTCTGCATCGGTGGCACACCGACGATTCAATTATGTCACGAATCCGTTGCAGGGAGAAGGGCCGAGCGCATCCGGGCCACCACGACGGACACCGGCAGCACCTCTTCGATCGCCTCGACCGACTTGCCCGCCTGCCAGTAATCGCGGGACGAAGCGGGGGCGCGATGGGACCGCTTGAGCTGCCAGACCGACTTGAGCGCGAAGATGGTGCGCATCGCGTGGCGAGTCCGCCGACCGCGCAGCAGCCGCCTCGCGAGCGGCCCGGCACGGGTACCCACCTGCTCGATCCACGGGGTCCGGATAACCGACACCGGCACTCCGGTTACCCGCTCGGTGAGCACGATGTCACTGGCACGGGCGCGCAGGATCGCTTCCTTGTAGGCATCGCTGGCGGTGCATTCGTCGGTGGCGATGAAGCGGGTGCCGCACTGCACCCCGGCGTATCCCATATCGAGCATCCGGCGGAACCCCGCGCCGTCTGCCACGCCACCCGCGGCGATCACCGGCACGCCGAACGGCGACAGTTCCGCGAGCAGTGCGGCGGGATCGCGCGGTCCGGCGTGACCACCTGCGCGGTTGTTGACGGCGATCAGCCCGCTGACACCGCCATCCACTCCCTTCCGTGCCCATCTTGCCTCGGTGGCGTCGTGGTACACCACGCCGCCGCGCGGCGTCACCATCTCCACCACCCAGCGCGGGTTGCCGAGCGATGTGATGAAGAACTTCACGCCCTCCTCGAGTGAGATGCCGATCCACTCTTCCATCCGGGCGCGGTAACGCCTGGAGGAGCCCTCGATCAGGGCATTCATTCCGATCGGTCGATCGGTGAGGGTCCGGATGTACCGCAGACCTTCGCGATAGTCGTGACCGTGCACGTAGCTGAGGGCCAGCGGCTGGACCACGCCGAGTGCGCCGGCTGCTGAGACGGCCGCGACCAGCTCGGGGTTGGAGCAGGGGTACATCGGCCCACCGATCAACGGCAGTTCGGTGCCGGTGTGGGCCAGGAACGGCCTGCTCGCAGCGGGTACGGCAGTCATTCAGCGGGGTGCTGCCTGGGGTGCGCGTCCCGCCACGATGGTGATGTTGTCGCTGCCACCGCGTTCCAGGGCCATCTCCATCAGCTTGCGGCAGAGCTGTTCCGATGATGTCATCGCCGCGATCTGCTCCCCCAGCTCGGCGTCGCTGACGTGCTTGGTGAGGCCGTCGCTGCAGAGCAGCAGCACGGTGCTGCGATTCTTGAGGTCGATACGGGTCACTTCGGGCGTGGCGGAATCACCGCCGATCGCGCTGGTGAGCACGTTGCCGAAAGGAGACTGCTTGAGCTTGCTGGCAGGCAGCACTCCCTGGTCCACCAGTGACTGGGCCATTGTCTGGTCACGGGTGACCATCCGCAGCTCGCCGTCGACATAGTGATAGCAACGGCTGTCGCCCACCTGCAGCACGTACATCCACGGCCAGGTGACGATCGCCAGCGTGAGCGTGGTCGCCATCGTGCCCGCGGCGAGCCTGGTCGCGTGCTCGGCGCGGACCAAGGCGTGCGCCTCGAATGCGGCGGCGCGGAGTGCGTCCTCGAACTCGCGCTCGTCGGCGGTGCCTGCGGCGTGATAGCAGCGCAACGTGGACGCCACATAGCGGGTGATCGCCTCGGTGGCCAGTTGGCTCGCCTCGCCACCCCCGGAGCTGCTGCCCACGCCGTCGGCCACCAGAAACAGGGTGGCGAGCCGCTGGCCGCGCAGCGGCAGCGAATCGGGTGCTGGCAGCGATGTCGCGTGCATTTGCACCTGGGGGTGAACGGTGCATAGCAGGAAATGATCCTGATTGGTCTTGCGGACCTTGCCGATGTCGGTGATGCCGAACAGGTCGAGCTCGTCGTCGCGCGGCCGAGCCGTGCTGTTGCCGATTCGCTCAGCGGTGGTGAACTCGGTGAGGTTCATCGCTGGTCCGGGGTGTGGGGAGACGATTCGGCCATCGAAACCGGGGTGTTGCTTGAATATGTGCCGAATGGGGGAATGCGCCACCTGGCAGTGGACCGGGGGACGGCCGAATACCCGTCGGTTTACCGACACCGGCGGCTTCAGCCGGCGGCCGAGCCGCGGGTTTAGCCGCGAGCCTGCGACAGATCCAACCGCCACCTCACCGTCGCCTCGGCCACCAATTCACCCGCCTCGTCGTGCACCGTCGCGTGCGCCAGCGCATCGATCGGCTCGCTCACCGGTGGTGGATTGGCACTGCCGGTGGCGCGCAGCAGTCCGCGCGCCTTCTTGTGATAGCTGAGCGTGATTTCGGTGACGATGCCGCGAACACCCGGCGGCAGCGCCGACAGCATCGCCATTCCGCTCGACAGTTCGGCGAGATTGGCCAGTGCGATCGCGTGAATGCTGCCGAGGTGATTGCGAACCTTGCGGCGGTCACGCAGGGTGAGTTCGACCCGCCCCGGTTCGAGCAGGCGGACCCTGGCGCCGATGCTGCTTGAATATGGCACTGCGAAGCGGATCAGTTGCGCGAACAGCCATCGCCCGGGCGCGCTGCCGCCGAGCCGTTGCCAGAGTGAGAGCAGTCGGGTCGGGCTGGTCACATCCCGCCCAGGATCGCCCCCATCGCGGCGAATCGGATCGCGTGATAGCCGCCGTTGATCATCAGCAGCAGCGGGCTCTGCGCCTCGAAGAGGTGATTGGTGGCCAGCGAGCCGCCAACCCACACCAGCCCCGCGATCAGTCCGAAGGTGGCCCCCAGGCTCCAGCCCAGATCCGGACCGAGGAACATCGAGAAGGTGTATGCGGTGACCAGCGCGATCACGAACGAGGTGCCATAGGAAATGAGCGGGCTGGGACCGTTCCTGATCTGTTCCGTCGTGAATCCGTTGGCGGCCATCCACGCGTTGCCGAACAGCGGGCCGTACCAGATCCCGCCGATCACGAAACTGGCGACGGAGGCGAGGAAGACTGCGAGCAGGTTGATCTCTGGCATCGGCTGGCTCCGGGTGCACGGGAGGAGGATGGTACTATGCTTATGGAACAAGGGACCGGCAAGGGCCGTCCGGCACTGCCACAGGCCGTTCACTCTCGACTCGGGTCATCGATGTACGCTTCCAGATTCGCGCTGCTGTCCGCTCTCGTCCTGGCCGCCGGTTGCAGCCGGGCCACCGCCACCACCACGCCACAGCCCGCCCCGGCTGCCAGGTCATCGACTCCGGATTCAGGGCCGCAGCCCTGGAGCAAGGCGATCCCTGCCGGTGCCGTGGTCGACAGCGGCTTGTTCAACGTGCACCGCGGTGGTGACAAGATCATCTGGGAGATTCCCGATTCCCTGCTGGGTCGCGACCTGCTCTGGCTGACCCGGATCGCTGCGGCGGCGGAGGACCTGTCGCCCTTCACCAACGCGGGCAGCAACATCAACGACTACCTGGTGCGCTTCGAGCGCGACGGCGACCGGATCCTGCTTCGGTCGCAGGGCACCCGCTACGTAGCCGACACCTCGCTGCCGATCGCCCGTTCGGTGGCTGCCAACACGTTCGCCCCGATCCTGCGGGCGTTCAAGCTGGAGGCGTGGACGCCGGATTCGTCGGCAGTTGCGATCGACGTGACGACCTTCCTGGAAGACGACGTGCCAGCCATCAGCGGACTCTCCGCCGGGATGCGGACGCAGTTCAAGGTGCGCCGCTACGATCCGCTGCGATCCTATGTCGAGAGCATCAAGTCGTTCCCGACCAACATCGAAGTGCGCCAGGTGCAGACCTTCGACGCGCAGGAACCGCCGTCGCAATCGTCCACCGCGACGGTGTCGCTCAGCACGGCGCAGTCCCTGGTGTTGTTGCCGCGCGATCCGATGCGGCCCCGACTGGCCGACGAGCGGGTGGGTTGGTTCACGATGCGGCAGATCGACTTCAGCTCGCCCGCACTCAAGGCGGCGGAGCGGACCGTGCTCCGGCGCTGGCGACTGGAGCCCGGGGATCCGGCTGCCTACGCCCGCGGCGAACTGGTGGAGCCGGTCAAGCCGATCGTGTTCTATCTCGATCCCGGCACGCCCGAGGAGTGGCGGCCATTCATCCGCCAGGGTGTCGAGGACTGGAATCGCGCCTTCGAGGCGGCCGGATTCCGCAACGCCATCATCGCACGCAATCCTCCCACTGCAGCGGAGGATCCCGAGTTCGATCCCGACGACGTGCGCTACTCGACGGTGCGCTATGTGGCCAACCTGACCCGCAACGCGATGGGTCCCAGCGTCTCGGATCCGCGCACCGGCGAGATCATCGAGAGCGACATCATCTGGTATCACAACCACCTGCGGTCGTACCGCAACCGGCTGATGGTCGAGACCGGTGCCGCCAATCCGGCCGCACGCGATCTGCAGATGGATCGCGCGCTGATCGGCGAGACGGTGCGTCAGGTGATCGCCCACGAGATCGGCCACGCGCTCGGGCTGCCGCACAATATGATCGCGTCGTCGGCCTACTCGGTCGACTCGCTGCGCAGTCCGTCGTTCACCGCTGCCAACGGTGTCGCACCGTCGGTGATGGACTATGCCCGGCAGAACTACGTGGCCCAGCCGGGTGACGGAGTGACTCACTTCACCCGGATGATCGGGCCGTACGACCTCTATGCCATCAATTGGGGCTACCGGGTGATTCCCGGCGCCGCCACCCCCGAGGCGGAGAGTGCCACGCTCGACCGCTGGATTCTCGAGCGCGCCGGCGATCCGCGCTATCGCTTCTATGGCGGCGACGGGGTAGATCCCCGCGCCCAGACCGAGGACATCGGCTCCGATCCGGTTGCCGCCTCGACGCTCGGCATCGCCAACCTGCAGCGGGTGCTGCCGCAGTTGCCGGCGTGGACCGCCACGCCGGGTGAAAACTGGGACGATCTCGAGGAACTGTACGGCGAGCTGGTGTCGAGCTTCAGCCGGTATGTCGGTCACGTCATCACGATGATCGGTGGGGTGTACCGCGACGCACTCGCCACCGACCAGGAAGGCGATGTGTTCACCCCGGTGGCGGCGGCGGATCAGCGGAGGGCGGTGCAGTTCCTGGCCGAGCAGGTGTTCACCACTCCCGAGTGGTTGGTCGGCAGCGACGTGTTGTCGCGGGTGCAGGCGGCGGGCGCCCTCGACCGGGTCCGGGCGGTGCAGGCGTCGGTGGTCGCGCGCACGCTCGACCCCAACCGGATGCAGCGGATGACCGAACAGGTGCTGAACAACCCGACCGGTTATTCGCCCGCAGCGATGATGGCCGACGTGCGCCAGGCCATCTGGGGCACTGAACTGGCCGGACGCGTCGCGATCGATCCGTTCCGGCGCCAGTTGCAGCGGGTCCACGTGGAACGGCTGATTGCGATCGCCAATGTGGAGGGTGCGGTAACCGAGGCCCGCCCGCTGGCACGCGCGGAAATGGCCGCGCTCCGGAGCGCGGTGCGCAACCGGATTTCACGCGGTGGCGACGCCACCTCGCTGGCCCACCTGCGCGACATCGACGCCCGGATCACCGCGGTGCTGGAGCCCGAATGACCGCTGCCGAAAGGGGCAGCGACAGACGCTGAGCAGGGCGGGATTGCCGACTGCACCGGTCGGCAATAGTTGGCAGCGGGGCTGGCATTTTCCACTGCGGGGCCGTTGATTCAAGGGTGCTGGGATGGGGCATTTCCTTTCACTCCTGCTCCGTGGGGTTCCGATGCGTACCCGCCTGCTTTCGCTGCTGGTTGTCGTCCTGCTTCTTCCCGACAGTGTCTCCGCCATTCCTGTCTTCGCACGCCGCTATCGAGTCAGTTGTCAGTTGTGCCACAGCCCGGTGCCGTCCTTGACGGCGTTCGGTGAGCAGTTCGCGGCCAACGGCTTTCGGATGAGCCCCGGAGAGATTCCGAATGACACCCTCGACACCGGCGACGACGAGTTGTGGCTGCCTCGCGAACTGCCGCTGGCGATCCGGCTGGACGCCTACGCCCAGGCCTATTCGGGTGGCAAGTCGGTCACCGATTTTCAGGGTCCATATACGCTCAAACTGCTGGGCAGTGGCGCAATCTCGCGGAAACTTTCCTGGTATGTGTACGCGCTGCTGCTCGAACGAGGCGAGTACGGTGGTGTCGAGGATGCCTATGTGCAGGTCAACGACATCGGTGGCAAGCCGGTCGACCTGATGCTGGGCCAGTTCCAGGTTTCGGATCCGCTCTTCAAGCGCGAACTCAGGTTGATGTTCGAGGACTATGCCGTGTATCGCGCGCGAATCGGCGACGAGACGATGGACCTCACCTACGATCGCGGTGCAATGGCCGTGGCCGACCTGGCAGGATTCACGTTGAGCGCGACGGTCACCAACGGCAACGGGATCGGGCCTGCCCAGGGCAACAGGCATTTCGACAACGGAGCCGGCAAGGTGTTCGCGTTTCGTGCCTCGCGGGACCTGCTGCCTGCGCTGCGGGTGGGCGGCTTCGCACTGGGGTCTAGACACACCAGCGACGGCTTCACCAATCGCGCCACCATTCTCGGTGGCGACGTGACCCTCAGTCAGGGCGACCTGGAACTCAACCTGCAGTACCTGCGCCGGGAGGACGATGATCCGATGTTCATCGACGGCGAAACGGTCACCTCCGAGGGGGGCTTCGCGGAGCTGCTGTACCGACCCGCGGCAAGCCGATGGTTCGCGTTCGGGTTGTACAACCTGGTCACTGCGGATGCACCCTTGCTCGATGTGCGACTGGGAGGTCCGGCCGGGCTCGATCGCTACGAGACCATCTCCACCGGGATCGGCTACCAGGCCCGGCGAAATTTCCGGGTGTCGACCGAGGTGACACGGGATGTGGAGCAGAAGGTCACTCGCTGGACCGCCGGGATCGTGACGGCCTTCTGACTGCGCACCCCGGGTCACTCGACCGTCGGCAGGACCACGTTCAGGTCGTGCGGGTCGAAGCCCATCTCGATCGTCGGCTTGATGATGTCGAAGTACGGTGACACGTCGAAATCTCGCGGCGTGAACAGCGAATGATGGCGGATGTGGAGGGCCTCACGGGCGTCCTCCCGTCCGCCTTCCGCCTTCACCAGGGTGCGCAGGTCCGGCAGGATCGGGTACCGGATGCTGTGGTACGATTCGGCGATCAGCGATGAACAGATTGCGCGCGTGGGGTCGCCGCTGCCGAACGCGAGCAGGCGACGGCGGAATCGCTTGGGGACCGGCGGGTGCGGCATCAGGTAGCGGGCCAGGTCCCAGATGTTCTTCATATCGTAGCGCTGGCCGATCCGGTCGATCGAGGCGCGGATCACCGCCTGCAATTCGGCCTCGCTGAGGCCCACCGGCCTGCAGATCCTGGTGTGCTGCGTCGCGTAGCGCGACAGCGGCACCAGTCGCACTCCCTCGCTCACGTCCACTTCCAGCAGGATGCTCGGCTCGCGATCGGGTGGTGCGTCGGGATCGGGTGACGCGATGCAGAGCGCGGAGTGCGACCAGCTCGACTGGGTCAGGTACTTGATCGCGGATGAAATGCGCGACGATCCCTCGACCAGCAACACGTCGCCGGGCCGGATGCTCGCGGCCAGCGCCTCGGGATCGGCGGTGCTGACCCGCCGCTCCGAACTGCGTGGCTTGTTGAGCCACCGGGCAAGTCGACGCCCGATGCCGTCGAGCAGGATCACGGCCGCTCGCCGAGTGGCCGGATCCAGATGTTGCGGAAGCGGACCGGCTGGCCGTGATCCTGGAGCGACAGCGGCAGCCGGTCGTCGTGTGCCTCGTACGGCGCGCGCACGCGGTGACTGGTGGGTCCCAGCAGCGCCACGTTCTGTTGCACCAGCACGCCGTTGTGGAACACGGTGATGCGTGCCGGCTGGGTGACCTTCCCGGCGACGTCGAAGCGCGGACGGCGGAAGATGATGTCGTAGCTCTGCCAGGTTCCCGGCGGCAGTGCGGCGTTGACCAGCGGCGGAAACTGACCATACACCGCCGCGGCCTGACCGTCCGCGTAGGTGCGATTCTCCCACGAATCGAGCACCTGGACCTCGTAGCGGCCCATCAGGAACACGCCGCTGTTGCCGCGGTTCTGGCCCTCGAGTGCAGCCGGGACCGGTGCCATCCATTCCAGGTGGAGTTGCACGTCGCCGAAGCGTTGCCTGGTGTGAATGCCGCCGCTGCCCGGTACCACCACCAGCGCACCCGCCTCGATCCGCCAGGGTGCGGCCGCGCTGGAATCGCGATCGGATCGCCAGGCGTCGAGATCGACGCCGTCGAACAGGATCACCGCGTCGGCCGGGGGCGCGATCAGGGCCGGTCCACCAGGATGGACAACCACCGGAACCGGTCGATCCATCGAGTGGATCGGCCATTCAGTCGCCTGACCCACCAGGCTGGCCGGGGCCAGTGCAATTGCGAGCAACAGCTTGCGGGTCACCGGGCGACCTCCTGATCGGACGAGGATTGCAACGCCTGCCAGGTCAGCCGGCGTCGGTGAGCAGTGGAATGAATTCGGCGTATCCGGCTGCGGCCATCTCCTCGATCGGCACGAAGCGCAGCGACGCCGAGTTGGTGCAGAAGCGGTTGCCGGTGGGCGCCGGGCCATCGGGAAAGAGATGGCCCAGATGTGCATCGCTGGCGCTGCTGCGGATTTCGGTGCGGGTAACACCGAGACTGTGATCGGGTCGAGTGGAGATCAGGTCGGGCGAGATCGGCTTGGTGAACGACGGCCAGCCGGTGCCTGAATCGTACTTGTCGGTGGACAGGAACAGCGGCGTCCCCGAGACCACGTCCACGTAGATGCCGGTCCGCTTCTCGTTCCAGTACTCGTTGGCAAACGGCGGCTCGGTGGCATCGCATTGAGTGACCTGATACTGCAGGTCGGTGAGCCGCGCGCGCAGGTTGTCATCGGACATTTGCTACCACCAGTGGCGAAGTGAAGCGGCGGCCGATCCGGCTACCTGGCGGCCACCACTTCGACGGTAAAGACCAGCGTCGCGTTGGCCGGGATGGGCCCGGTCGCGTTGGGGCCGTAGGCGAGCTGGCCGGGGATGATGAGCCTGCGGGTGCCGCCGACGCGCATCCCGGGCACTCCCTGGTCCCAGCCGGCGATCACCGCGCCCACACCGATCGGAAACGAGATCGGGCCACCGCCGCGCGACGAATCGAACTCACTGCCATCGAGCAGCCATCCGGTGTAGTGCACGTCGATGGTCTGGCCGGCGGTGACCACCGGTCCTTCGCCAACGACCACGTCCTGCCAATACAGGCCGGCGTCGTTGTGCTCGAACCTGGCGAGGTCGATGTCGAGCGACGCGGCGAAAGTGGCCTCGCTCACGGAGGCGGGGGAGTTGTCGATCACGGCAGGGGCCTGGTTGGCGTCCGGAGTGTTGTCGGAGCCGCCACAGGCGAGCACCGCGACAGCGAGCAGGGCGGCAGATATGCGTGTCATAGCGGCAATATATCACCTCAGCCGGGGCTTTCACCCAACGCCGGGGGCCGGTAGTGCGTAGATTCCGGGTTGTCACTTCCTCCATTTCATTGTCCGGAGCGTTCCTGATGCACCTGCTCGTCCGCCTGGCGGGCGTTGCGGCGCTTGGCGCCGGAGTCGCAGTACCGGCAGCCAGCCAGCATTCGCCCGTCGTCCCAGCCACCTGGGCCATCACCAACGCGAGGATCGAACCGGTCAGTGGACCGGCGATCGCCAGCGGGACGGTGGTGATTCGCGACGGCCTGATCGCAGCCGTCGGCGCCAATGTCACGGTCCCGGCCGACGCCCGGGTGATCGACGGCAGCGGCCTGACCGTCTATCCCGGGTTCATCGACAGTTACAGCTCGCTCGGGATGCCCTCGGCCGGCGGCGGCCAGACGGAGGCCCGGCGGCCCAGCGCACCCAATTCGCGTTACGCGGTGGGTCTGCAGCCCGAGGTGGATGCCACCAACGAACTGACGATCCCCGAGAACGGCTTCGCACCGGCGCGCGCCGCGGGGTTCACTGCCACGCTCACCGCGCCGTCAAGCGGCGTGTGGCGCGGCCAGTCGGCGGT
Source organism: uncultured bacterium (assembly GCA_965651205.1). Taxonomy (GTDB): domain Bacteria; phylum Gemmatimonadota; class Gemmatimonadetes; order Gemmatimonadales; family GWC2-71-9; genus Palsa-1233. The sequence continues at coordinate 18,765 of CBFGRM010000019.1, read as the reverse complement.
GATTCACCTGTCCGGCGACAATCCTGCCGACCTGGTGGTCGCAGCAGGCCTGGCCCAGCACGTGGGCTTCTCGCGTGGCGGCGGAGGCGGCTACCCGGGTTCGCTGCTCGGCGTGATGGCGCAGATCCGGCAGCAGTTGCTGGATGCCCAGCACTGGCGTGACCTGGGCCAGGCGTACCAGCGCAACCCGCGCGGCAGCGAGCGTCCCGGCCACGATCCGTCGCTGGCCGCGTTGCAGCCGGTGATCGCCGGCACTCAGCCGGTGGTGTTCCAGGCCAACAGTGCCCGCGAGATCCGTCGCGCACTGGGACTGGCGCGCGAGTTCGGGCTCAAGCCGATCATCGCCGGCGGCGAGGAGGCCGATCAAGTGATCGATGAACTGCGCGCCGCCAACGCTGCAGTGCTGCTCGACTTCGACTTCCCCCGGCGCGCCGCCCCCGCCGGCGGTCGCGCCGCCAGCGAGGACGATCCGCCCGAGTCGATGGCGGTGCTGCGCTCGCGGGTGAATCGCCCCAAGGTACCGGGATTGCTGGCAGCAGGCGGGGTTCGCTTTGCGGTGCAATCCGGCGCGGAGTATGGCGACTTCATCACCAACCTGCGTGCCGCCGTGAGCAACGGACTGTCACGCGAGCAGGCGATTCGTGCCCTCACCATCGACGCCGCCAACCTGCTCGGTGTCGCCGGGAAGCTCGGCAGCATCGAGCCCGGCAAGGTTGCCAACCTGACCATCACCCGCGGCGACATCTTCGACGACGGGCGGATCAGCCAACTGTTCATCAACGGGACGCACCACGAAGTGCCGGCGCGGTCCGACAACGCGAGGGGGCGCTGATGCGACACCACCTTTGCGGGTGCGCGATGGTTGCCCTGCTGGTCGCACCGGTTGCGGTGACCAGCGCGCAGCAGCCCACCGTGATCCGCAACACCACCGTGCTCACCGTCACCAACGGCGTGCTGGAGAACACCGACGTGCTGCTGCAGGGTGGCAGGATCGCCGCCATCGGCAGCGACGTCAACGCACCGTCGGGTGCGGTGGAGATCGACGGCAGCGGCAAGTTCCTGTCGCCGGGCCTGATCGATCCGCACTCGCATATGATGAGTGACGCCATCAACGAGGGCGCCCTGTCGGTGACCTCTATGGTGCGGATCGCCGACGTGCTTGACCCCACCGACGACGCGATCTATCGCGCCGTTGCAGGTGGCACCACGATGCTCAACATCCTGCACGGTTCCGCCAACACCATCGGCGGCCAGAACGCCATCGTCAAGCTCAAGGTGGGCGAGTCGCTCGACGAGATGCTGGTCGACGGCGCCCCGCCGGGAATCAAGTTCGCCCTGGGCGAGAACGTCACTCGCAAGAACTCGGCGAACATCATAGTGCGGGGCGAGCCGCAGGCACCGCGCCGCTATCCGCAGAGCCGGATGGGGCAGGTCGAAGTGGTGCGCGACGCATTCACCCGCGCCCGCTCGTACCAGCAGGAGTGGCAGGACCATCGTGCCGCCGTTGCCCGTGGTGACCGCAATCACGTCGCGCCTCGTCGTGACCTCGAGCTGGAGCCGCTGGTGGAGATCCTCGAGGGCAAGCGGGATGTTCACGCCCACGGCTATCGCGCCGACGAGCTGCTCAAGCTGCTCGAGGTCGCCGAGGAATTCGGATTCAGGATCAAGGTGCTGCAACACGCACTGGAGGCGTACAAGATTGCGCCCGAGATCGCCCGTCACGGCGCCGGGATCTCGACCTTCGCCGATATGTGGGGCTACAAGATCGAGGCCTACGACGCGATCCCCTACAACGCCGTGATCACGATGCGCGCCGGAGTGCTGTCCACGCTCAACTCCGATGACGACGGTCGCGCCCGCCGGATGAACATCGAGGCAGCCAAGCTGGTGCGCTACGGCGGCCTGAGTGACGCCGAGGCGCTGTCGCTGGTGACGATCAACGGCGCCAGGCAGCTCGGACTCGGGGACCGCACCGGTTCGATCGAAGTCGGCAAGGACGCCGACGTGGTGCTGTGGAACGCCCACCCGTTGTCGGTGTATGCGTCGGTGGAGACGACCTGGATCGAAGGCGAGGTCTACTTCGACCGGGAGCGCGACCACCGGCAGCGCGAGGCGCTCGCAGCCGAGCGCAAGGAACTCGAGGCGGCTGCGGTCAACCAGTTGCCGGCGTCGAACCGGGGGCAGGGCCGCGGTGAACAGCAGCCAGGGGAGGGGATCTGATGTCGCACGCAACCAGGATGTTCCAGGCCGCCGCGGCGCTGGCCGTCGCAGCCTCGCTCCCGCTGGCCCCGCTCGTGGCGCAGCTCGGCTCCTACAACCCCGAGCCCGGTCCCCGCGCCACGGTGGCAATCCGCAATGCGCGGATCGTGCCGGTCAGCGGCCCGGTGATCGAGAACGGCACCATCGTGATCGCCGACGGCAGGATCCAGGCGGTTGCCGCCAATGCAACCATCCCTGCCGGTGCCCAGGTGATCGACGCCACCGGCTTGTCGGTGTACCCGGGAATGATGGAAGCGGCGTCGACGATGGGTCTCTCGGAGATCGAGTCGGGAGCCAACGCGACCCGTGACCAGAGCGAGACCGGTCGTTTCAATCCCAATGCCCAGGCGATCTCGGCGATCAATCCGCACAGCGCCAACATCGGCGTGTCGCGGGTCGTCGGCATCACGCACGTGGTGTCCCGTCCCACCGGCGGCCTGCTCAGTGGCCAGGCGGCGTTGATCAATCTCGGCGGATTCACTGCGTCGGGGATGGCGGTGGTGCCGGCAGTTGCCAGCGTGATCCAGCTCCCGGGTCGCGGCGGCGGGTTCCGCGGCTTCGGCCGTGGTGGCGGTGGCGGCGGCAATCCCGACGCGGCCCGCGATGCGGCGATCGACTCGCTCAGGCAGATCCTCGACGATGCCGAGGCGTATGGCAAGGCGATGGATGCTGCCGCTGCCGACCCGTCGCTGCCCCGGCCTGTGGCCGACATCATTCTCGCCTCGCTGGTGCCGGTGGTGCGCGGCGAGATGCCGGTGATCTTCCCGGCAGAATCGCAGGCCGACATCCGTGCCGCGGTCGAGTTCGCCGAGGAGCGCAAGCTCAAGCCGATCATCGTGGGCGGCCGGGATTCGTGGCGGATGACCGACTTCCTGGTCGAGCACGACGTGCCGGTGATCTTCACCCACACGATGTCGAACCCGCAGCGCGACGACGATCCGTACGATGCCAACTACTCGGCGGCGTCGAAGCTCCAGCAGGCGGGTGTCCGCTTCGCCATCTCATCCGGGGAATCGGATCCCGACATCCGCAACCTGCCCTATGTGGCCGGTATGGCGGCGGCGTTCGGGCTGGAGCCGGCGGAAGCACTCCGTGCGGTGACGCTGGCTCCGGCGGAGATCTTCGGCGTGGCCGATCGGCTGGGTTCGCTGGAGGTCGGCAAGATCGCCAATCTGGTGGTCACCACTGGCGACATTCTCGAGGCGCGCACCGACACCCGGTACCTGTTCATCGATGGCCGCAACGTGCCGCTCGACACCAAGCACAGCGAGCTCTACGAGATGTTCAAGGATCGGAAGTGAGCGTGGCGACGCGGCGCGACTTCCTGGGACTGCTGGGCGCCGGGGCAATCGCCCCGGCGCTGCCGGTGCCCTTTCCCGACACCGGTTCGCTGCCGCCGGTCAGCGACAAGTGGGATATGTCGTGGGTGGACCGGGTCACCGGCCCGCACAAGGCGGTGATCGATGCCCCCGAGGTGAGCGAGGGCGGGGCACTGTTCCGCTCGGTGATGCTGCGCGAGCAGTATCGCGAGGTCTACGGCACCTTTCCGGACCAGTTCAGTTCGGTGCTGGTGCTCCGTCACAACGCGATCGACCTGGCTATGGATCACGAACACTGGCGGCGCTTCAAGCTGGGCGAACACCACCAGCTCAAGGATCGCGACGGCAACTTCATCGAGCGCAACCCGATCGGGCCTCCCGCTGCCGACGCGCGACCCGGTGCGATCAGGTACTCACTGCCGGGATTCATTGCCGATGGCGGGATCGTGCTGGCCTGTGATCTGGCCTTCAATTTCGTCGCGGCAAAGTATCGCAGCGAGGGGGTGAGCCGTGAGCAGGCTCGCGCCGACGCGCTCACCCACCTTATCCCCGGCGTGATCCTGCAGCCGAGCGGATTTTTCGCGGTGGTGCGGGCACAGCAGGCCGGTTGCGCGCTGTTCTGCAACGCCTGAGCCTGCTGTGCGTTCGTCGAGGCCCCGTCGCCCCCAGCGGGTGGCGGGGCTTCAGCTTGCCGGCACGTACCTGCAGCCCTCGTCCTGCGCCACCGACAGCGCGAATATTCCCGATGGTTGCATCGTGATGCCCGGCACCACGTCATCGAGCGCTGCTTGCAGTGCCGCTTCGCGCGGGAGGCCGGCCGCGACATAATGCGGCACCACGTAGTGGACCAGCGCCAGATGACAGGCCAGCACCAGGCCACCGCTGGCCTGGAATCCTTCCAGTGTGACATCGCGCATTTCTGCCGGAGTGTCGCGGCGCGCGCGCAGCACCGGATTGACGGTGAGCCCGCGTCCGCTGCTGTCGACGAAGCCGGTGGCCTTGCCCATCTCGAACCGCGCCCAGTAGGAGTCGTTCATCGCGAAGTGGATGCCGAGGTGGCGCAGCACCAGCACCCGGCTGGTGGCGCGCGGTTCGACACCGAACACTTCCTGGTACTGGCTTCCCCAGACCACCGCCCTGAGGATCGGGTCTCCCTCGGCCAGTTCGGGTGCGTCGAACACGGCACGGTGACGCCCGGTGATCCGGTCGGTCCAGGTCAGATCCCATTCGCTGTTGTAGCTGCGGCGGCGCCTCGGCGGCTGGTCGAGTTCCGCGCCGACCAGCAGCGACGGTGTGGCACCGACCAGCGCCGAGGCGCCGAGCCAGCCGATGAACTCGCGACGTCGAGTGATGGTGGTCATAGCGTGCTTCTCCCGAAGAGGTTCAATGGGAGATACGCGAAACCCCCGGCGGCCCCGACATTCGCGGGTCACCGGGGGTCGTGAGCCGGTGGTTCAGGGAATGGTGCCCAGCACTGGTGAGGCGGGGTCGATGCTCTCGCGGATGGTGAACCGGGCCGTGGCCCCGATCCGGAGCCAGTTGCCGCCTCCCCGGGTGGTGAGCGCGGTGTCGGCCGGGTGCAGGAAGCGGCCGGTGGCATCGACGGTGTCGATTGCGATCGCGGTCTGCAGGTCGCCCACTTCGGAGATACGGCCACCGGTTCGCGCCACCGAGTCGTCGAAGTTGATGGCAATGTCGGCGCGCACGCCACCGAAGCCGGGCATCACGATGGTGCCGCCGTGCACCAGCACGTCGCTGGCGCCGCCGGCGTTGTAGGGCAGCGACTCGTAGGCCTCGGGATCCTGCTTCTGGTACGCCCTGGTGGCGATCACGTCGAGGGCACCGAGAATCGCCGCGGTGTGCAGGGTGCGCAGTTGCTGCTTCTGCGGATCGCCTGCCAGGGCGCCGCTCTCGATCAGCACTGTGCTGGCTCCCCAGGTCTGCATCAGGTCGCCGAATGCGCGCGGATTGAAGGTGTCATCGTACTTGGCAATCTTGCCGGGCACCGCGTTGGCAAAGTCATCGGCCAGGAACGCAGCGATCAGGCGCGCCCGACTCCTGACCGGGTTCCAGTTCCGTTCCGCGTCGAACGCCGGTGCCAGCAAGGCGATCGCCGCCTGACCGCCGCGACGTCCCACCCGGGTGCGGGCGCTCTGGTCGTGCAGGTTGAAGGCGAAGTCCGGCACCAGCGCGTCGCGCACCGACTTTAGGGTGCGTGCCTCGGGAGTGGACAGCCGTCGAGCATCGCGGTTGACATCGATGCCGACGGCGTTGTGACGCTGGAACAGCTCGGCGCCATCGGGGTTGAGCATCGGCAGGAAGACGATTGTCAGCTCGCGGGCCAGCCGGTCGCGCAGCGCCGATTGTCCCGGAGCGGCGAGGAAGTTGAAGATGTCGGCCAGTGCCATCGACGCAGTCGCTTCGTCTCCGTGCATCTGCGACCAGAGCAGCACCTTCACCGGACCCTGGCCGAAGGTGACGGTGCGGAGGTCGCGCTGCTGGATCGACTGCCCGACCACCTCGACCGTGAACCGGTCGCTCTCGAGCACCGGCGCCACTGCGGTCCAGAACTCGGTGTGCGTGAAGCGGCGTTCCGGCATCGCATCGAGACGGTACTGCTCGGCGATGGCGAGTCGTTCGCTCCACGGGGCTGGTGACTGGGCTGCGGCGGGTGCCGCCAGGATGCAGGCAAATGCGAGTGCGGAGAGGCGGGACACTTTGAACTCCAGGATGGCAGGACTGGTGTGGCGGGACATCCACCGAAGAATACTCATCAATCGTTCGAGTCCGCCCGCGCGGGGCTGGTGGCGGGGAACTCGCCCGTGATGGCCACCACCTCGCCCATCTCGATGGCGCGATCGAGCGTGGCGGTCACGCCGACCTTGCGCAGCAGGCCGGAGCGCGCGAGCGTGAGTCGCGGCTGAGCCTGCAACTCGGTGAGGATCACCTGGGTGCGCTGGTCGTTGGCACGCTTGACCACCCGGTCGAGCGCATACAGGCCGGTGGCGTCCATCGCGGGCACGTTGCGGAGCCGGATGATCAGCACTCTCGGCAGCTTGCCCACGGTGCCGATCGCATTGGAGAACGCGTCGGCGGCACCGAAGAAGAACGGCCCGTTGATCTCGTAGACCTCGACACCGGGTGGCAGGCTGCGGCGATACACCGCGCCCGACTCGTCGCTGCTCGGGTGGGCGGGGTCGGCGATGTCTGCGGTGAATGTCGTGACGTCGGTCACGTCGGCCATCCGCTTCATAAACAGGAACGCCGCCAGCACCATCCCGGTCTGGATCGCCACGGTCAGGTCGATCAGCACCGTGAGCACGAAGGTGATCAGCAGCACCAGGACATCGCTGCGCGGTGCCCTGAGGATGTCGCGGAAGGTGCGCCACTCGCTCATATGCCAGGCAACCACCACCAGGATCGCCGCCAGTGCCGCCATCGGGATCAGGCTGGCGTACTTGCCGAAGAACAGCGTGATCGCGAGCAGGGTGAGCGCGTGCACGATGCCGGCCACCGGAGTGCGGCCACCGTTCCTGATGTTGGTTGCGGTGCGTGCGATTGCCCCAGTGGCCGGGATGCCGCCGAAGATCGGGGCCACGACGTTGGCGATGCCCTGGCCCACCAGCTCGGCGTTGGACCGATGTCGGCCCCCGATCATTCCGTCGGCAACCACTGCCGACAACAACGACTCGATCGCGCCCAGCGCCGCGATCGTTATCGCCGGACCCACCAGTTCGGTGAGCGTCGCCCACGAGACCACGGGAATGCGGGGCTCGGGCCAACCGCTGGGCAGGTCGCCGAAGCGCGAGCCGATCGTCTCCACCGGCAACTGGAACAGTGACACAGCAATCGTGCCAAGCAGCAGTGCGACGAGGGCGCCGGGGATCCGCTTGCTGAACCGTGACCAGAGGCTGATCACCACCAGGCAGCCGGCCGACAGGCCCACCGCCCACGGATTGATCCGGTGGAGGTTGGCCGCGAACGCACGCCACTTCATCACGAAGTCGGCCGGCAGGTCGGTGATGCCCAGGCCGAGCAGGTCGTTGATCTGGCTGGTGAAGATGATCACTGCGATCCCGCTGGTGAAGCCGACAGTGACCGGGTAGGGGATGAACTTGATGATGCTGCCCAGGCGCGCCAATCCCAGTGCGACCAGGATAACGCCGGCCATCATCGTCGCGATGATCAACCCGTCGATGCCGTGCTGCTGCACGATGCCGTAGACGATCACCACGAATGCGCCGGTGGGCCCGCCGATCTGGACACGCGAGCCACCCAGCGCCGAGATCAGGAAGCCCGCGATGACCGCGGTCCACAGGCCGCGGTCCGGAGTGACACCGCTGGCGATCGCGAATGCGATGGCCAATGGCAGGGCCACTATGCCGACGATGACGCCGGCAATGCAGTCGGAAAGGAAGCGGCTCCGGTCGTAATCGCGGAGCGAGGTGACGAGCTGTGGCAGTAGCACTGGTCCTCAACGCTAAGGCCGCCAGGCCCCGAAGCGTAGTCCGGTGCTGGCGCGAGTCGCCCGCCCGACCGACATTGTGGGGTCCCCACAAGGAGATTTCCAGTGCGCAGCCTCTTGCTACCGGCCCTGCTGGCAGCCCTTGCCGTGCCCGCCGCCGCACAGGTCGATGCCGCCGCGGCCCAGCGGTTGCGGACCTTCCTCGATCAGGCCGTCGCCCGGCAGGAGGCGGCCGGCGTGGTGGCAATGGTGATGCAGCGGGGTGAGGTGGTGTTCAGTCACGCCGCCGGCCTGGCCGACATCGAGTCCGGGCGAGCGATGACTCCGGCAACCCTGTTCCGGATCGCCAGCCAGACCAAGGCGCTCACCTCGGTGGCGGCGATGATCCTGGTCGAAGAGGGGAAGCTCGGGCTGGCGGAGCCGGTTGCAACCTGGTTGCCGGGGTTCGACTCGACCACGGTGTCAGTCGCCGATTCGACCGTGCCGGGTGGCCGCCGCATCGTGCCGGCACGCCGGGCGATCACGGTGCGCGACCTGCTCACCCACAGCGCGGGGATGTCGTACGGCCGGGAGTCGTGGCTCGACTCCAGCTACACCCGCGAGGGACTCGGCGGTGCCGCGGGACCGGGTTGGTATTTTGCCGACAAGACCGTCGACATCTGTACTGCCATCGGGCCGCTGGCACGCTTGCCGCTGGCGGCTCATCCGGGTGAGCGCTTCGTCTACGGATACGGCACCGACGTGCTCGGCTGCGTGATCGAGAAGGCGTCGGGGGTTCCGTTCGACCAGTTCATCCGCGACCGGATCACCGCACCGCTGGCGCTGCACGACACCCGGTTCTGCCTCGATGCCTCGGAGGCAGACCGGATCGCAACCGTGTACCGGCCCAGTGGAGACTCATTGCTGCGAGCAGTCGATGGCCCGCGGGGGCAGGGCGACTATGTGGACGGCCCGTGTCAGGCGTTCAGCGGTGGCGCTGGCCTGGTGTCCACCGCCGGTGACTACGCCCGCTTTCTCGAGATGCTGCGCCGCGGTGGCACACTCGACGGCGTGCGGATCCTCTCGCCGGCCAGCGTGAAGCTGATGGTTTCCGATCATCTCGGCGAGCGTTATGGGGGTCCCGAAGTCGGCTTCGGGCTGGGATTCGAGGTCTGGCACGCACCGGCACTGGCCGGACGATATGGCAATGCGGGGCGATGGGGATGGGGCGGTGCGTACCACAGCAACTACTGGGTTGACCCCAGTCACGAGGCGGTGTTCGTCTATATGGTGCAGATGCTGCCGGCGCGCAGCCCGGTTATGCGCGAACGATTTCAGTCGATGGCGTACGCGATGCTGCCGTGATGGCCTGTAGGGTTCAGAACGAAGTGCCGAGTGCCACCAGCACGAAGGAAAGCGAAGCCGCACCCAGTGATGCCACCTGGTAGCGCGCCTGCAACCAGTGTCTGCGATGCGAGATCCCCGCGCCGCCGCCGATGTAGGCGCCGCTGGACCTGCCGGAACCCTGGCCACGGCTGATCACTCCCGCCGCGCCGATCAGATAGGGCGAGATAGTGGCGGCGGCGGGAATCGGCTTGAACGACAGGCCCAGGCCGGCCATTGCAAGCGAACCGCCGGACTCGGATCGGTCGTCTGCGCCGTATCTGCCGTAGTATCCCTGCACCCAGAGCCGCAGCGCGGGCGAGCGCGATGCCCAGGGAGACCAGCCACCGGCCAGCATCCAGCCAGGTCGAGCCGCGTCGGCAAACTTGCCGGTGGGAATCGTCACTCCGGCACCGACCGCATACTGGGCGCCGAGCTCCGAATGCATCGGCAGGAACAGGAGGAAAAGCAGGCTGACTCGGGCGAGCGGCATCGGCGGTCCGGGTTGATTGAAGGGTGCAATATGGCGGTGCGGCAAAGCGGCTATCTTGCGGAGTCGCCAGGGGCATCTCGTTCCACTTGGGGAGCGGGGTTGAGAGGCACCCTTCGAACCTGACCCGGCTCACACCGGCGGAGGGAGGCGACCAGAACAAAGGGGGGCCACGTGGCCACCGCCATCCAGCCAGCCGCCACCTTCGGCGACGCCTTTCCGTGCTCGCGCAAGATTCATCTCGACGGACCCGCTGGGGTCCGCGTTCCGATGCGCGAGATCTCGCTCGATGATTCTCCCGACGGCACTGCCAACAAACCGGTGCTGGTGTACGACACCAGCGGCACGCAGGGCTGCGACGTGCGCGAGGGACTGCCCCCGATTCGCGAGGCGTGGATCAACGCCCGCAACGTGGAGCGATTGGATCGCGACCAGGCCCTCGGGCTGGAAATGCCGGCAGGACTGCGTCGCACGGTGCTGCGCGGCAGCGGACCGGTCAGTCAGCTCCACTACGCCCGCCGCGGGGAAATCACTCCCGAAATGGAGTTCGTGGCGCTCCGCGAGGGGATGCCGGCGGAGCTGGTGCGCGACGAGGTCGCTCGCGGCAGGGCGATCATCCCGGCCAACATCAATCACCCCGAACTGGAGCCGATGGCGATCGGCCGGGCGTTTCACGTCAAGATCAACGCCAACATCGGCAACTCCGCAGTGCTGAGCAGCATCGACGACGAAGTGGAGAAGCTGCGCTGGGCGACACTCTGGGGCGCCGACACGGTGATGGATCTGTCCACCGGCAAGGACATTCACCAGACCAGGCAGTGGATCGTGCGCAATTCGCCGGTGCCGATCGGGACGGTGCCGATCTACCAGGCGCTGGAGAAGGTCGGCGGCATCGCGGAGGACCTCACCTGGGAGGTCTATCGCGACACCCTGATCGAGCAGGCGGAGCAGGGCGTCGACTACTTCACCGTGCACGCCGGTGTGTTGCTGCGTTACGTGCCACTGACCGCCAACCGCACCACCGGGATTGTCTCCCGGGGCGGCAGCATCATCGCGAAGTGGTGCCTGGCGCATCACAAGGAGTCATTCCTGTACACCCGCTTCCGCGAGATCTGCGAGATAATGGCGGCGTACGACGTGTCGTTCTCGCTGGGCGACGGACTGCGTCCCGGCAGCATCGCCGACGCCAACGACGAGGCGCAGTTCGCCGAACTGCGGACCCAGGGCGAACTCAACCGGATCGCGTGGTCGCACGACGTGCAGGTGATGAACGAGGGGCCGGGGCACGTGCCGATGCACCTGATCCGCGAGAATATGGACAAGCAGCTCGACTGGTGTGGTGAGGCGCCGTTCTACACGCTGGGTCCGCTGGTCACCGACATCGCGCCGGGATACGACCACATCACCTCGGCGATTGGTGCGGCGATGATCGGCTGGATGGGCACTGCGATGCTCTGCTACGTGACGCCCAAGGAGCATCTCGGCCTTCCCGACCGGGACGACGTCAAGACCGGGGTGATCACCTACAAGATCGCGGCACACGCCGCCGACCTGGCCAAGGGCCATCCGCGCGCCCGGCAGCGCGACGACGCGCTCAGCAAGGCGCGATTCGAGTTCCGCTGGCGCGACCAGTTCCACCTGTCGCTCGATCCGCCCACTGCGCTCGCCTTCCACGACGAGACGCTGCCGGCGGAGGGTGCCAAGGTGGCCCACTTCTGCTCGATGTGCGGTCCCAAGTTCTGCTCGATGCGGATATCGCAGGACATCCGTGATGCAGCCAGGCGGGAGATGGAGGACGGAATGGCCGACAAGGCGGCGGAGTTCCGGGCCCGGGGCGGCGAGATCTACCTGTAGCGCGAGGACCCGCCTCACGATACCATTGGGGCCGTGCCTATCACACAGGTAGAGTTGACCGAAAGCCTGGTCGATGCGTCCCTCGGAATGCTGGGCGTGCTCCTGCACTGGACGACGGCAGCACTGCTGCTGCTGTTCTTCGTGCAGTTGCCGCGCTACGGAGCGCATCGGGGCCGGCTCTGGACCTGGACCGCAGCCTGGGCGGCGCTGGTAGTCGGTCACTTCGGCGAGGCGATCGCCGCCTTCGGTCTGCTGATCCGCGACCCGGCATTCGGCAGCGTGACCCAGCAACTGTTCGACAGCCTGCACGTGCCGGCACGGCTCACCTTCCTTGCCCTGATAACGATGGCGGCCTTGACGGCCTCCGGCCGCAACATCTCCGGCCCCTGGCAACGCCAGGTCACGATGTTCACCATCGTGGTGGGAATGCTGATCGCGCTGGTGGACCAGGGCTCCATCGCGCGGGTCCTGCTGCTGCTCGGCACCCCGCTGATGTTCTTCGGATCGGCACCACTGCTGCTGGCGGCGGCTCGTGGCGAACGCGAGCGCGGCCTCACCGTGCTCGCGTCAGGACTGGTGCTGTTCGCCTCGGTTGCCACGGTGTTCCAACTCGCCCAGTTCAGCCGATTCGCATTCGTGAGCGAGGCCGCTCGCCACCTGCTGACCACCACATACGGCTACGGAATGTCGCTGGCCACGATGATGCTCGGCGGTGCAGTGGTGGTGCTGGTGGTGCAGGATTCGGTGTTGCAGGCCACCCAGGCTCGCGAGGATCACCTGCGCGACGTGGCCGCATCGGAGGCACGCCTCAAGCGGATCATCGAGGCGGCCGGCGAGGCCATCATCACCTTCGCCGGACCCGATCACCGCATCGACCTGGCCAATGCGGCGTCGGCACGGCTGTTCGGCCTGCCCGCAGGTGCACTGGTGGGCAGGAAGCTCGACGACCTGATCGACCTCGGTGACAAGGACTGGGACGAGGTGCTGGCACCGGTGCTGCAATCCGGTTTCGGTCAGGTGAAACTCACCACATCAGGCCTTCGCGGGGCCGATCAGGTGTTTCCTGTCGAGTTCACCCTCGGGGCTCTGGGCGTGATGGATCGGTCCACGGGCGGTGGTGTTGCGATCCTGCGTGACCTCAGTCAGAGGCAGGCCGACGAACTGGAGCGCAAGCAGTTCGAACGCCGGATCGCCGAGTCGGAGAAAATGCTGGCGATCGGTCGCGTCGTGTCGGGCGTTGCCCACGAACTGAACAACCCGCTTGCAGTTGTGCTGGGGCAGAGCGAGGAACTGGTGACCGGCAACGTCGACGAACCGACTCGCGCCGGCCTGGTGATGATCAACGAGCAGGCACACCGCGCAAGACACATCGTGCGTGACCTGCTCGCGTTCGTGAGATTGCCGGAAGACCGCGGCGAAGTGGTGGAGCTGGTGCCTCTGGTCAGGCGGGTGATCGAGGGACAGTCACGCGCAGCGATGAACCACGGCGTGACGGTTGAGGTGGCAGCGGAGGCGGGCGGGCCGCGGGTGCGCATCGATCGCCCAGGGCTGGAGCAGGTGATCATCAACCTGCTCGACAACGCGATGGACGCCGCCGGATCCGGTGGGCACGTGCGAGTGGGCGTGATGGCCTCCGATGGCGAGGCAAGGATCGTGGTGGAGGATGACGGGCCGGGAGTTCCCGACGAACTGCTCGGCAGGATCTTCGAACCATTCTTCACCACCAAGCCGACCGGCCAGGGCACCGGCCTCGGGCTGGCGGTGTCGGCCGGAATGCTGGAACAGTACGGCGGCGTGGTGCGGCTGGAGAATCGACCCGCTCCCGGCATCGGGGCGCGGTTCATCGTCGCGATGCCGGCCGTTGCCGCCGATCCCACGGCCCCCGCCAGTCCGAAGCCGGGCACACCCACGGGAAGTGCGTCGCCGGCCGTGGCTGCCGGCACGGTGCTGCTGATCGACGACGAGCCGGCGGTGCGCGCCACCATCGAGAAGATCTTCCAGCGCTGGGGCTGGCAGGTCTACCAGACTGATTCGGGCCACAGGGCGATCGCGATGCTGACCGACGACGACGCCATCGCACCCGACCTGATCCTCTGCGATCTCAAGATGCCCGAGATGTCCGGCAAGGAGTTCCACGCAGTGCTCAAGGAGCGTGGTCCCGATCTGGTGGACAAGGTGATCTTCGTGACCGGCGATGTCGTCGAATCCGACACTGCAAGATTTCTGGCCAGTTTCGACAGTGTGGTGGTCGAAAAGCCGTTCACGATGGCGGAGATTGCGCGCGCTGTCGAGCGGGTTGTGAAGCAGGACTGAGATCGCACAAGGCGGGGTCTCTGGTGCAGTTGCGTTCCGGACGATAGTCTTTGCACGGGCCCTTCGGCCCGGCCGAGAACCAGTTCCGGTTTCGCGCCAACCACACCTCTCCGGAGTCGTCACAATGTCCAAGCTTCCGCTCATCGCCGCCACCGCCGCACTCGGTCTCTTCTTCGTCGCCGGTACCACGCGCACCGTGACTGCGGCAGAAGTCTCTCCCTATCCGAGCGACGGCCAGAACTGCTGGTACAAGCTCTACCACTGCAGCTACGACGGCGAGGCCTACTGGAGCCGCTGCGATCCCGACTACGGCGAGGGCTGGATTCCGACCAGCGTCGCCCGGCAGCTCTGCCGCGAATTCCAGTGGTCGTGATCGCAGGCCTGGCACGTCGGAGGTGGCGCGCGTCGGGCGCGCCACACCTGGCGGTGCTGGTGGCGCTCGCAGTATGCGCCTGTGGCGGTGCGGCCGACGACAATCCGGCCGCACCGAGCAGGATGCTGCCATCGCTGGTCGAGGTGCCGCTGCCGGCGGAGCACCAGTTCGTCACCAACGAACTGGCGTCCGTGGTTGTCGGCGACTCCGGTGAGGTGCTGCTGGTGGAGCCGGAGTCGCGCGGCGGTACGCTGATTCTCATCGCCGGCGACACGGTGCGTCGCTACGGATCGCCGGGCGAAGGTCCCGGCGAGATGCGGATGGCGCAGCCGATGCTCGCCGATGATTCGCTGGTGGTGGCGTTCGACCTGGCCACCCGCCGAGTGATGGTGTTCGATCGTGCCAGCGGGCGCATTCGCCGCGAGTTCCGTCCCGATCAGCCGGTTATTCCGGTGTTGCGCGGATCGGGCCGGACGCTGATCGCGTCACGATTCGAAGCTGGGGTCGAATCGCCCTCGGTGCTGGACCTTTCCTCCGGGCGAGTGCGGCCGGCCATCTCGGCCGCGGATTCATATCGCGTCGAACTGTTCAGCGGCGACGACGAGATGCCCGGCGGTTCGATCAACACTGCGGTGCTGGGACGCTGGTCGGGTGGCGTGCTCCTCGCCAACGGGATGACCTACCGGATCGGACTGTACGATCGCGACGGCAGGTTGGCCCACCGGATCGAGCGCAACCTCGCGCCAAGGCAGCTCACCGAGTCGGAAATCGAGCTGGAGATGTCGCGACTCGAGGGCACCCCGATGGCGCGGTCTCGTCAACGACTTGACCGGATCCGCGATCAACTCGGTTCCACGCCGATTCGCTGGTTCACCCACCGTAGCCCGCCCAGGGACGACGGCAAGGGCCGACTCTGGGTGATGTTGCAGCACGGCGACTCGACCACCGCCGACCTGTATTCGGCAGGCGAGCCGATCGGCCAGCTTCGGCTCGATTGTCCCGGCTTCGGAGGCCAGTGGGACCTCTCGGGGGACTGGCTGGTGCTGCTCTGCTTCCCGGTCGACCCGGAATCGCTGGCCGACGCCGAGGTGCGCCGCTGGCGGATCGTGGGCTGACTCGCTTTCGTTCGGCACCTCATCGCGCCGGACAATGTCCGAGCAACGGAGCTGCCGATGTCGGCTGGTGACAACCCCAGGGCACGCGCCCGGCGCATCCTCGCCACCCGTGCCGAACTCGAGGCGATTGTCGCGGAGGGGGCGCTGTCCGCCTCCGATCCCGCACTGGCCGCGATCCGTGCCCATCACGACGTGGTGCTCGCCGGACTTGTGGCCCGGGGTGATGTCGACCTGAGTCGCGAGGAGGAGCGCCTCTCTGCCGGGATGCGACTGGCCACCCTCCTCGGCGCGGCGGCGCTGTCGATCGCGTGGGGGATGTTCGCGACTTCGCTCTGGGACGACCTCACCCAGGGCCCCCGCCTGGCACTGGTGTGGATCCCGCCGGTGCTGCTGCTGGCCGCCACCGTCTACGCCGCCACCCGCGAATCGAGCGGATACGTGGCCAACATTGTTGCCACGGTGGGCACCATAGCAGTAGGGGTGGCCGGGTTCGCCACCGTGTCGCTGGGTGAAGAGTTCGCACGCTGGCCCTTCCTGCTTTTCGGCGCATACGGGCTGTTCCTGGCCTACCGGTACAAGCTGGCGCTGCCGCTGCTGGTCGGCATCGTCGGGATCGGCGGCTGGTTGTGGTCACTCGATTCGTTGTTGCACGGATTGCGGGCCGATTCCTTCGAGCACGTCGAGCCGATGCTGCTGGTCGGCATAGCAACGCTGTCGGTGGGGCTGCTCCGGCGCAACGACCCACCGGGATTTTCGCTGGTGTGGCGGCTGGCAGGCGTGTTCGGGATCGTGGCGCCACTGCTGCTGCTGGGGCTGCACACCGGCGGATCGTGGTTTGGCCGGAGCCACGCGCTGGAGCTGACCTATCAGGCGCTGGGGCTGGTGGTGTTCGTCGCGATGGTGACGGTCGGACTGCGCCGCGATGACGCGGTGATGGCCCGCGGTGGTGCAGTCGCGCTGGTGATCTTCCTGTTCTTCCGGATGATGGACTGGTTCTGGGATGCGATCCCGAACTGGCTGTTCTTCCTGTTGGTCGGTGCCCTGGCGTTCGCGGTATTGAGGGTGCTGAAGTCGCTGCGCGAGCGGGGTCGCAAGGTCGCCTAGGCGGGCCTGCCAAGCTGTCACCGCGGCTTGTCACCGCGGCAGCCGGGTCGGGCACAGTCGTGCCCGGAACTGCCGAAATGATCGATTCCTGCTGGCACGCAGGCTGCCTTGCTGTGGGGCGGACCCGGTTGCACGGTGTAGCCGGGCGCAACACAACAGGCCCCGTGCGGGCGAGAGGAGTGGATATGATGCGCAACAGCTTGATTCCGCTCGGGCGGAACGGGAACTGGATGGAACCGACCTTCGACAGGTTGCTGGCGACAGCGTTCGACGTTCCTGTCCTGGAGGCCACTGCCGGAATCCAGGAGTTCGAGGACCGCGCCGAGATCGTTGTCGACGTTCCCGGAGTACGCCCCGAACAGCTTGCGGTCAAGGTGGAGAATCGCACGGTCACCATCTCGGCGGAGCGTGACGGACGCACCACGATGCGGCGCAGCTACACTATCGGCTCGCGCTACGACCTGTCGGCGGCTTCCGCCCGACTGGAGCTCGGCGTGCTGACGATCTCGTTGCCGAAGTCGGCCGAGGCGCAGCCCCGGGAGATCGCGATCGCGGTCAACTGATCAGGTCAGGCCCGGCCTCCCTGTACGGGGGCCGGGCCGTCCTACTGGCGAATTCCGCCCGTAGACAGCATCGTTCCGTGATGCGAAGTCATATTGCCGCCCTGGCGCTGGTGGTCGCCTGCGCTCCTGCTGCCGCCAATCCCGATGTCAGCTCGACCGTTCCCACCGGGTCACCGTCGGTGATCCTGATCTCGATCGACGGGTTTCGACACGATTATCTCGAGCGCGGAGTCACCCCCACCCTGGATTCGCTGGCCAGGAACGGCGTGCGTGCGGAATGGATGACTCCCTCGTTTCCCAGCAAGACCTTCCCGAATCACTACACCATCGTGACCGGCCTCACCCCGGATCATCACGGCATTGTCGCCAACACGATGTGGGACGACGAGCTGGGTCGCTTCACGTTGAGCCTGCGCGAGGCAGTGCAGGACGCGCGCTGGTGGGGTGGGGAACCGATCTGGGTGACGGCGGAGAAGCAGGGTCGTCGCGCAGCGTCGTTCTTCTGGCCCGGTTCCGAGGCGCCGATCAAGGGCATCCGGGCCAGCCACTGGATGCCGTACGACGACAATTTCCCGTTTGCGGCACGGGTCGATTCGGTGCTGACGTGGCTCGACCAGCCGGTGGAGAAGCGACCGGTGGTCGCGACACTGTACTACAGTATCGTCGATCACGCCGGTCACGGCTTCGGACCCGATGCGCCACAGGTGGACACCGCGCTGGCGATCGTCGACACGATGCTCACCCGGCTCGCCGCGGGACTGCATCGGCTGGGTCTGGCCGATGAGGTCAACCTGATCGTGCTCTCCGATCACGGGATGACGGCTACGTCGCGTGACCGGTTGATCGCACTCGACGACTACGTCGATATGGATGACGTCACCGTGGTTGACTGGACTCCGGTCGGCGCGGTGGACGCCAGGCCGGGACGGCTCGATGCGGTGTACGCTGCACTCCGCGACGCGCACCCCAACCTCAAGGTGTATCGCAAGGGCGACGTGCCGGCTCGCTATCGTTTCGGGACCCATCCACGAGTCACCGACCTGGTGCTGATCGCCGATGATGGCTGGAGCATCACCACTCGCGATCGCTTCGCCACCTTTCGCGCCGGCGGCACGCACGGCTACGACGCCGAGCTGCCCTCGATGCGCACGCTGTTCGTGGCCAGCGGGCCGGCGTTCAGGCGCGGCGTGGTGGTTCCCTCGTTCAGCAACATCCACGTGTACGAACTGATGACTCACATCCTGGGCCTTGAGCCGGCACCCAACGACGGCTCGCTCGACAGCGTCAGGGTGATGCTGAGGTAGCGAGTCGAACCATCCTGACCGGGAGCAAGCGTGCGCATTCTGGTGATGGTCGGAGTTCTCGCTGTGATCGGCCCGACAACACAGATCCGGGCCCAGTCCGATGCACCCCGCGTCATTGCCAGCATCGAGAGCGCCGAGCTGGACGTCGACGCCGAGCTGGTCGACCCGCGCTCGCCGATCCGCACTGATGACGGCCGCTTCGTGCTGGTGTCACCCGATCCTTTGGAGGTTCGGGTTTACACCG
>CBFGRM010000018.1:0-35097 GCA_965651205.1 uncultured bacterium | reverse complement strand
GCGCCATCGCCGATCAGCTCGTCGGCTCGGGGAAGTTGTGCAGCGTGGTCCGCACGTCGGCCAGGAAACGGTCGGCGTCGGCACCATCGACGATCCGATGATCGTACGCCAGGCACCACATTCCCTTGGTCCGCACCGCGAAGCCGTCGGTGCCGTCGGGCAGCGTCACCACAGCCGGACGCTTCTCTATTGCACCGACCGCGAGAATCGCCACCTGCGGCTGGTTGATCACCGGCGTGCCGACCCAGGTGCCGAAGCCGCCCGGGTTGGTGATCGTGAAGGTGCCGCGCTGGACATCCTCGGGCGCCAGCTTCTTGTTGCGGGCCCGATCGGCCAGGTCCTGGATCGAGCGCGCCAGTCCCAGCAGCGACAACTCGTCCGCGTGACGAATCACCGGCACAATCAGGCCCCAATCAAGGGCAACCGCGATGCCGAGGTTGATGTCGCGGCGGTAGATCGTGTTGTCTCCCGACACCGCCGCGTTGATCACCGGATGCTTGCGCAGGTTCTCGGCGATCGCCTTGGCGACAAATGCCAGATAGGTCAGGTTGACGCCGCGCTCGGCGTACTCCGCCTTGAGCCTGCGACGGATACTGGCAACGTGGCTGTAGTCGATCTCGATCAGCGAGTTGACGTGGGCCGACACCCGCCGCGACATCACCATATGGTCGGCGGTGAGCTTGCGGATCCTGCTCCACGGCTCGACCCGGTCGCCCTCCCACGCCTCCACCTGGGCCGCGGGTGCGACCTTGGCAGGCACCGCCGGGGGCGCGGCTGCCGGTGCCGCCGCGGCGGCAGGCGCAGCCGCAGGTGCGGCAGGTGCGGTAGTCGCGGCGGGTGCGGTAGTCGCGGCAGGTGCGGCCTGGGTCGATGCCTGTTCCAAATAGGTCAGCACGTCCTGCTTGGTCACCCTGCCGGCGCTGCCGGTGCCCGCAATCTGGGCCAGGTCCAGGCCGTGCTCGGCCACCATCTTGCGCACCAGCGGGGTGGACTTCTGCCGGAGCCGCTCCTCTGCGGTACCGGGGGGCGCCTGCGGTGAAGTCGGCGGCGTTTCCGCCACCGGTGGAGTGGCTGGCGTTTCCGCCGCCGGTGGAGCTGCGGTGGGAGTCGGCTCGGGAGCCGCCGGTGGAGCCGCCGCGGGAGTCGGCGGCGTTTCCGCCGCCGTTGGAGGGGCGGCCGCCGCTGCTCCGGCCTCGGTTTCGATTCGGGCGACGATGGTGCCCACTGCCACCGTCTCGCCTTCCTGGACCAGCACTTCCGCCAGCACGCCGGCGTTGGGTGCCGGAATCTCGGCGTCGACCTTGTCGGTCGAGATCTCGAAGATGGGCTCGTCACGCTTGATGGGATCACCCACCGACTTGAGCCACTTCGACATCGTGCCTTCGGCAATTGATTCGCCCATCTGGGGCATCAAAACGTCGATCCGGGCCATTCCCGATTTCCTCTCGTTCGGTCTGCTCAGTAGGCGGCGAGCCAGCGGCTCGCACGCACGATGTCCGATGTCTGCGGCAGGACGAAGTCCTCCAGCGGTGGTGCATACGGCAGCGGCACGTCGTGCGCAGCCACCCGGCGCACCGGTGCATCCAGCCATTCGAAGCAGCGCTCGTTGATCCGCGCCGTGATCTCGCCCGCTATGCCACCGGTGACGGTGTCCTCGTGCACCAGCAGCACCCGGTTGGTCTTGCGCACCGATGCCTCGATGGTTTCGTCGTCGATCGGCAGCAGGCTGCGCAGGTCGATCACCTCGACTTCCAGGCCATCCTCCGCCTGCAGCTGCTCGGCCGCTTCCAGCGCCTTCCACAGCGTTGCCGCGTAGGTGACAATCGTCAGGTCGCCGCCCTCACGGGCCACGCGGGCCTTGCCGAGCGGCACCAGGTGATCGGGCGACGGCATCGGGGCCTTGATCCGCCGGTACAGGTACTTGTGCTCGAAGAACAGCACCGGATCCTCGTCGCGGATCGCGGCCTTGAGCATCCCCTTGGCATCCTCCACCGTCGCCGGGTAGGCGATCTTGAGCCCGGGGGTGTGCAGGAACGCCGCCTCCGGGTTCTGCGAGTGGAACGGCCCACCCCGAACGTAGCCACCTGACGGCCCTCGCACCACGATCGGGCACGGCAGGAAGGCCCGGTACCTTGCGGTGGCCACGTAGTTGGTGAGCATATCGTAGGCGCACGAGATGAAGTCGATGAACTGCATTTCCACCACCGGCCGCATCCCGTAGTGCGCCAGGCCGGCCGCGGCGCCGACGATACCGGCCTCGCTGATCGGCGTGTCGATCACGCGATCGGGTCCGAACCGTTCGAACAACCCATCGGTGGCCTTGAACGCGCCGCCGTAGCGGCCGATGTCCTCGCCCAGCATCACCACCGCGGGATCGCGCTCCATCTCCTCGGTGAGCGCCTCGCGAACCGCATCCAGCAGGGTCACGTCAGCCATCGTGGGTCCCCCACGAAGACGGCCGCTCGTGTTCGTCGACCGCACTGACCGCATCGCCGCGATACCACAGCGTGGGCATCTCCGCCGGATCGGCGTAGACTCCGAGCAGCGCCTCGGCACCGTCGCAGGCAGGCGACTCCTCGGCCAGGTCGGTTGCGGCGTCCACTTCCGCTGCCACGTCGCGGTCGATCGACATCAGGTCGTGCGAGGAGATCCCGAACTCTCGCACAAGCCGTTCGACGAAACGGTCGATCGGGTCGTTGGTGGTGGCCCAGTGCTCGATCTCCTCCGGTGGCACATAGCTCTGGCTGTCGTGCTCCGCGTGCCCCTTGCGACGGTAGGTCATCATCTCCAGCAGCGTGGTGCCACCACCGCTGCGGGCCCGGTCGACAGCCGCCTTGGTCGCGGCATAGACCGCCATCACGTCGTTGCCATCGACCCGCTCGCCGGGGATGCCGTACCCGATCGCCTTGTCGGCCAGTCGGGTGGCCGCGGTCTGCTTGCTGGTCGGTGTCGAATAGGCGTAGCCATTGTTCTCGACCACCACCACCAGCGGACAGCGCTGCACTGCGGCGAAGTTGATTCCCTCGTGAAACGCACCGGTGCTGGTCGCGCCGTCGCCGACGTACACCAGGCCCACCCTCGGCTCCTTGCGCAACCGGAAGCTGAGCGTGATGCCGGCCATCACCGGCACCAGGTCGCCGAGGTGCGAAATCTGGCCGACGAAATTGCGGTCGGTGACGTCACCGAAATGGATGTTGAGTTCGCGGCCGCGAGTGGGCGAGTCGCCCTTGGCCATATACTGGCGCAGCACCTCGACCGGCGTGGCGCCCTTGACCAGCATCGAGCCGAGGTTGCGGATCAGCGGCGAGAGCACATCACCTCGCTCGAGCGCATACGCGGACCCGACTGCGCACGCCTCCTGCCCGAGTGAACGGAACAGCCCGCCGACCACCTTCGTCTGGCGGTACAGCGCCACCAGTCGCTCCTCGAGCGTCCGGGTGAGCCGCATCCAACGGTAGAGCGCAAGACGATCCTCGCCGGTCAATTCCGCAGGGCGAAGCGGGGAAGCGGCTGTTGTCATATCCTGGTGTGGAGCCTCTGATGGATCAGGTGAACCCGAAAGCTCGGCGCATCGCGCAGGGGGGTCAAGCCTAGGGCAACAGCCAGAAGCTTGCTGCCGCGATCAGTGCGGCGCACGGAATGGTGAGAATCCAGGCCCAGACGATCCTTCCGGCGACGCCCCAACGCACCGCTGCGCGCCGCCGCGACGCCCCCACCCCGACGATCGCGCCGGTAATGGTGTGAGTGGTGCTTACCGGCACCCCAAGGCTCGACGCCAGCAGGATGGTCATCGCACCGCCGGTTTCCGCGCAGAAGCCACCGAACGGATGCAGCCGCGTGATCCGGGTGCCCATCGTGCGGACGATCCGCCAGCCACCCATCGCCGTGCCCAACGCGATCGCGCCGTACGCGGCGAACTCGACCCACAGCGGCACGTGGTCGAGCGAGGTGAGATGCATCATTCCGAGGATCCCTTCCCTGCCCTCGAACAGTTCCTGCGACGACACCAGCAAGCCGACGATGATTCCCATCGTCTTCTGGGCGTCGTTGGAACCGTGTGAAAGCGAATACAGGCCGGCGGAGACCAGTTGCAGCTTGCGGAACACCGCCTCGAGCGGACGGGCCGGCTGGTTGCGCAGGGTCCACGACAGCGCCGACGAGAGGAACATCCCCAGGAACATCCCCAGCATCGGCGAGATCACGATGCCGAGGATCGGCAGCACCCAGCCCGAGGGAATGATCGCGGCCGTGCCCGCCTTGGCCATCGCCGCCCCGGCAAAGCCCCCCAGCAGCGCGTGCGACGACGACGAGGGCAGCCCGAAGTACCACGTGATCAGGTTCCACGCGATCGCCCCGAGCAGTGCCGCGCAAAGCAGCGTCGGCGTCACCACCGTCGGCTCGATCAGCCCCTTGGAGATCGTCTTGGCCACGGCAGTGCCGACGATGAACGCCGCGAGGAAGTTGAACGACGCGGCCCACAGCACGGCCACTGCCGGCGACAGCACGCGGGTGGCCACCACCGTCGCGATCGAATTGGCGCTGTCGTGGAAGCCGTTTATGAAATCGAAGACGAGCGCGATCGCCACGACCGCGATCACGAAGGCGAGTGATTGGTCCACCCGTCAGGCGTGCTTGAGGGTGACCTGCTCGAGCACGCCGGCGGCGTCCTCTGCAACGTCAAGGGTCGCCTCGAGGATGTCGTAAAGCTCCTTCCACTTGATCACCGTGAGCGGCTCGGCACCGTTGTCGAACAGCCGACCCAGCCATTCCTGGTAGAGGCAGTCACCCTCCTCCTCCAGCTTGCGGATCTTGCGGCAGGATGCCAGCACCTCGGCCGGTCGCTCCTCCTCCAGTGCCTTCACCGCCCGCACCACCTCCAGCACCATCCGGTGGACCACCTCGGCGATCAGCACCGCACCGTCGGGCGTGTCGCCGGCGCGGAAGATCCGGACCCTCGCCGCCACTCCGTCGATGTGATCGATGATGTCGTCCAGACGCGTTGCGAGCGAGTGGATGTCCTCGCGGTCGAGCGGGGTGATGAAAGAGCGGTCCAGCCGGGTGATCAGCTCGCGATTGACGTCGTCGGCCGCCCGTTCCAGGCCCTTGATCGTTTCGACCAGTTGCCAACGGTCGGGATCGCGGCGGGTAAGCAGCTCGGAGAGGTGGCGCGCGGCATCCACCGAGTGCTCGGCCAGCGACGTGAACAGCTCGAAGAATCGCTCGTCGCGAGGCAGCAATCGAATTGCCATTGGTTCTCTTCCGCCTGTCAGTACGCGCCGCGGAGACGGTGCGAAGGTTCGGCCATCACGTGCACTTCACCCAGGAACCGCTTGCTGAACTTGTCCATCTCGCTCTCGGCCGGCTGGTCGGTGGCAATGGTCACCAGGGTGTAGTGGCCGCCCTCGGCCTCCACGGTGACGGTGACGTTGCCGGGTCCCCCGCTGAAACTCCGGCGTCGGGGTCCCTCGTGCACCGGGGTGAAGCGCGCGCCGAAGTACTCTGCGGCGCGCGCCACCACCTCGTCCGGTGCCACGCTGGTTCTGTGGAAGTACTTCACGGGGTGCTCCCTCAGCCTTGTTCGTAGTACTCCTGCCCGAGGTGGGTAATCAGCGATTCGCCCATCAACCACCGCAACGTGTTCTTGAGCTTGGTCTGCTGGATGAACAGGTCGTGCTCGGGATACAGCCCCGGCGCGGTCTGCGGGCTCTTGAAGTAGAACGAGAGCCACTCCTGCACGCCCGTCATCCCGGCGCGCTGGGCCAGGTCGAAGAACAGCGCCAGGTCGAGCACCAGCGGGGCGGCGAGAATCGAGTCCCGGCACAGGAAGTCGACCTTGATCTGCATCGGGTAGCCGCACCAGCCGAAGATGTCGATGTTGTCCCAACCCTCCTTGTTGTCGCCACGCGGAGGGTAGTAGTTGATCCGCACCTTGTGGTACATCTTGCCGTACAGGTCGGGATACAGCGACGGCTGGAGGATGTGCTCCAGCACGCCCAGCTTGGACTCTTCCTTGGTCTTGAACGACTCGGGATCGTCGAGCACCTCGCCGTCGCGATTGCCGAGGATGTTGGTGCTGTACCAGCCGGCAACTCCCAGCATCCGCGCCTTGAACATCGGCGAGAGCACCGTCTTGAGCATCGTCTGGCCGGTCTTGAAGTCCTTGCCGCCGATTGCGACCTTCTCGCGGGCAGCGAGGTCGACCATCGCCGGGAAGTCGCAGGTCAGGTTGGGTGCGCCGTTGGCGAACGGCACGCCCTCCATCAGCGCGGCCCAGGCGTAGAGCTGCGACGGCGCGATCGACGGATCGTCGGCTTCCATCCCCTTCTCGAAGGCCTCGATCGACTGGTGCACCGCGGTCGGGGTGATGAACACCTCGGTCGAGGCGCACCACACCATCACGCAACGCGACACGCCGTGCTTCTGCTTGAAGTCGCGGATGTCCTGCCGAAGCTGCTCGGCGAGATCGCGCTTGTTGCTGCCGGTCTTGACGTTGCGACCCTCGAGTCGCTTGACATACTGCTGGTCGAACACCGCCGGCATCGGCACGATCTTCTCGAGGAACTCGCGGATCGGCTCGACGTGTTCGTGCTTGTCGAACACGCCGCAATGAATCGCCGAGGCGTAGCCGTCATCGGGCACCGGATCCCAGGCGCCGAACTCGAGGTCGTCGAGACCGGCCAGCGGCACGAAGTCCTTGATCAGCGGGGCCCGGCCATCGGTGCGCTTGCCGAGGCGGATCGTCATCAACTGGGTCAGCGATCCGGTGGGCGAAGCGATGCCGCGACGGGCCAGTTCGACGCCCGCGATGAACGTCGATGCGACCGCGCCGAGACCAACACACAACACGCCGAGCTTGCCGTCCGCCGGCTGGATTGGCCGGGCCGAAGAATCCGTCACTGATGCGTCCTCAGGTCAAATGAGTCAGGAGCCGGTCTCAGCGCTCACCTTGTGTACCCAGGCAAAGCGCTGGCCGACGGTGATGATCGACAACACCGTGAGCACGGCGACAATCGCCGTGAGCACGATTCCGCCGGGACCGGCGCCCACCAGCGCAGTCGGCAGTCCCAGCAACACGATCCGCTCGGCTCGCTGCGCGATCCCGACCTTGCAGTCAAGCCCGAGTCCTTCCGCGCGGGCACGCTGGTAGGAAACCACCAGCGAGGCCAGCACGCCCACCATACACATAATCACCGCCGTCTCGCGCCACCGTACGTCGGGCGCCGTCAGCAACCACGCTGCTATGCCGATGAAACAGGCGCCGTCGCCGATCCGGTCGAGGGTGGAATCATAGAAGGCACCGAACCGGCTGGTCTGGGCGCCCAGTCGCGCGACCTGGCCATCGAGGGTGTCGACCACGCCCGAAAAGAGCACCAGCCAACCACCCAGGTGGATCGCGCCGAGACCGTAGGCCAGTGCCGAGGCGACGATGACCAGGGCGCCGAAGGTGGTGATCAGGTTGGGGGTTACTCCGATCCGGAGCAGCCATCGAACCACAGGTTCGGTTGCTCGCAGGAAACCCTGTTCGACCGCCAACGGTACCAGCTTGGTCACGCGCTCCCGTCACCTTCAAGATGGAGATCCGGCCGGAGGGAGGCACCGGATTGCGGCGAGAATGTAACGATCACGGCAGTCCCGAGCAATCCGAATCGCCCCGAGTCACGGTCACTGGTACAGCAGCATCCCGCGCACTCGGGCGCGATACTGCTCCAGGCCGGGTGCCCAGCTCGCCACCACCCGGGCCGGGTCATCGCCCCGAAGCAGCGCCTCGCGCAGTGCCTTGCCGCCCGCCAGCCGGTCAAACGAACCGCCGATCCTGATCCGGTCGGGATGCACCGAGCGGATCGCCGCCAGCAGATGCACCGCAGTGGCGGTCGGGTCGTAGACGCTGCGGTCGCTCACCACCAGGCGGATACCCGCCACCGTGGTGTCGGCGAACTTGCCATCGCCTGGATTGCGGGGCGTGAAACTGACCGCCTCGAAGCCGACCCCCGGCAGGTCGGCCTGCCACATCAGCTCCAATACCCTGGCGGTGTCGAGCCACGGCGCGCCCACCTGATGAAACGGGTGGTCGGTGCCCCGACCAACCGACAGCGCGGTGCCCTCGAACAGGCAGGTGCCAGTGTAGTGGAACAGCGCGTCGACATCCTTGAGATTCGGGCTGGGTGCCCGAAAATGCAGCCCGGTCTCCTCGAAGTATGCACCGCGCCGCCAGCCATCGGCCGGCACCACCACCAGGGTGCCGCCGATGCCCAGGTCGGCGCGCGCCAGTCGCAGCCATTCCCCGATCGAGAGGCCGTGGCGCATCGGCACCGCCAGCCGACCCACCATCGACGCCACCGCGGTGTCGAGGATGTTGCCCTGCATCGTGCCGCCGATGGGATTGGGACGATCGGCGATGATCACCGGGATCCCGGCCGTGGCGGCCGCGAACATCACCTCCACTGCGGTGGCGGGATAGGTGTAGTAGCGGGCACCGACATCGGGCAGATCCACCACCAGCACATCGATTCCGCGCAGCATCTCGGGGGTGGGGCGGCGAGTGGCGCCATAAAGCGAGTAGATTGGAGTGCGACTGGCGCTGTCGATCGTCGAGGCAATCTTCTCTCCCGGCGCGGCCAGCGCGTCGAGTCCGTGCTCGGGCCCGAATAGTGCCACCAGTGTGACCGGGGCCCGTCGCATCAGCGTCACCGCATCGGTGCCGTCGCCACCCACCGCAGCGAGGTTGGTCACCAGGCCGACCCGCTTGCCGCGGATCAGGTGGAGCGAGTCGCTGAGCAGCACGTCGATGCCGGGACGCACTCGGGCGGTCTGCGCTCCCTGCTCTGCCGCGTTGCCGGCCCCGAGCGCGGCACAGCCCAGCAGCAGCACCAGCAGGATCGCCTTGCCACTCACCTTCAGCCTCGCGGACGAATCGTGCGTCATTCCACCCTGCTCCTTTCAATGTCGGCGGCGCTGGCGTGCAGCGCGGCAGCCCAGCCGGTCCCCCGCGGGCCCCATCCGACCGCCAGTCACACCGCGGTGGTCGTGCCGGCCACCGCTGACACAGTCACCGCCCTGCTCCGAAGTCTGACCGTTCGTCAGAAGATCGCGCAACTGGTGATGCCCTGGATACTCGGCGACTCGGTGCCCGACTCCGACCAGACGATGCAGCGTGCCTATCGCTGGGTCGAGACGCTCGAGCTCGGGGGCGTGATCGTTTCCACCGGCGACCCCGTGAGCATCGCAGACAAGATGAACCGGCTGCAGCGCCGGTCCAAGCTGCCGCTGCTGGTTTCGGCCGACTTCGAAGCGGGCACCACCCTCCGGATGGCAGCCGGCACGCCGTTCCCCACCCAGATGGGTATCGCCGCCACCGGCAACCCCGACTACGCCAGGGTGATGGGTCGGGTGACCGGGGTGGAGGGGCGCGCCGTTGGCGTTCACCTGGCCTTCGCGCCGGTGGCCGACGTCAACAGCAACCCCGACAACCCGATCATCAACACCCGCTCGTTCGGGGGTGATCCGCGCGACGTGTCGCGCTACGTGAGCGCCACGATCGTCGGGATGCGCGAAGGCGGCATTCTCTCCACCGCCAAGCACTTCCCCGGCCACGGCGACACCGAGACCGACTCGCACCTTTCGCTGCCGACCATCACCGCTCCGTGGAGCCGGTTCGACACCCTCGAGCTGGTGCCGTTCCGCGCCGCGATCGCCGCCGGTGTCGACGCAGTGATGTCGGCACACATCGCGCTGCCCGCGCTGGACGGCGGCGCCCGTCGTGCCGGCACGCTTTCGCCCGCGATCCTCACCGGTATCCTGCGCGATTCACTGGGCTTCGACGGCCTGATCACCACCGATGCCCTCGATATGGGCGCGATCGCCAAGGAGATCGGTCCCAGCGAGGCGGTGATCCGTGCCTTCGAAGCCGGCAGTGACTTGCTGCTGATGCCCAGCGATCCCGCCGCTGCCATCACCGCGATGACCGAGGCGGTCAACAGCGGCCGGATCCCGATGTCGCGCCTCGACGCCTCGGTGCGAAGAGTGCTGGAGTTCAAGCAGCGGATGGGTCTGTTCGAGAACCGCTTCGTCGATGTCGGCAGGGTCAAGGACATCGTCGCCAACGACAAGTTCCTGGCCGAGGCGCGCACCATCACCGAACACTCACTGGTGCTGCTCAAGGATTCGCTGGGCACCGTCGCAGGACTGCGCCGCGGGCCCACCAGCGTCACCCTCGTCACCGTGTCCGATCGCCAGTCGCTGGGGCGCGTGCTGGCCGACGAGCTCAAGTCGGCCGGCTACAGCGTCAACAGCGTGCAGGTCGGCGCCGAGCCGAGTGCCGCGGAACGCAATCGGGTGGACGCTGCACTGCGCGGCGCTCCGATCACCATCCTCGCCACGGCGGTGCGCTGGGGATCCGCACGCGGCTCCATCGGGCTGGCGGCAGCCACCGCCGATTTCCTCAACGATGTCGCCAGACGCCAGCCCACTGTGCTGGTCTCATTCGGTTCGCCATACGTGATCCGCCAGGTACCGGCCGCATCGAGCTACCTGATCGGCTGGGCCTCGACGGCGATGGTAGAGCGCGCGGTCGCGACGGCACTCACCGGTGCGAACGCGATCACCGGCACCGCACCGATCGAGATTCCGCCGCAGTTCCCGATCAGGTCGGGGATCCGGCTGGAGGGCAGTCGATGAACCGGTTAGCGAACTATTCGATCTGGTCGGCCGCGCTGCTGACGACCCTGGCCTGTGCCGGGGGGCCTCCTCCCGGCGCGACCCTGCCTGTCAGCCAGCCGCTGGCTGCCAGGTTGGCGCCGGTCACGCACCTGCTCGACTCGATGATCACCGCCGGCGCAGCACCGGGCGCCGTGCTGGCAGTGTCGGTAGCCGGCGACCGCTTCATCTACGGCACCGGTCGCCTCGGCCTGGACGATCCGACCAGGCCGGACCACGAAACGCTCTACGATATGGCGTCGCTCACCAAGGTGGTCGCACTCACCACGGTTGCGATGATGGCGGTCGACGAAGGACTGCTCTCGCTCGACCGACCGGTGGTGGAGTATCTGCCGGACTTCGGGCGCGGTCTCGGCAACAAGCGCGCTGTCACGGTGCGCGACCTGCTTCTGCACGACAGCGGTCTCCCCGCCCATCGCAGGCTGTGGGAGGAAACGGTGGTGCGCGAGGGAGCAATCCTCCGTTCGGTCACTTCCGACCTGCGGGCGGAGCCGGGCGAGGAGATGGTCTACTCCGACATCGGAATCATCACTCTCACTGCAATTCTCGAAAAGCTCTACGGTGAACGGTTCGACCGGATCTTCGCCGAGAAGGTCGCCGTGCCTCTCGGGATGAGCCGGACCCGCTACCTGCCGCCGCGTTCCTGGCGGAGTGAAATCGCTCCCACCGAGGACGATCCGTGGCGCGGTCACGTGTTGCGCGGCGAGGTACACGACGAGAACACCGCGCGACTGGGCGGAGTGTCCGGCCACGCCGGACTGTTCTCCACTGCCGACGATGTGCTCCGTTTCACCGAGTGGGCATTGGCAGGTGCCCGCGGCGAGCGAGTGGACGGTCCGCTCCAACCGCCCAGGCACTTTGCCGACTGGACCGTGGCCCAGGACAAGCCGGCCGGTTCGTCGCGCGGGCTGGGTTGGGACACTCCCAGCGGTCGCAGCAGTTCGGGCACCATTATGAGCGCCCGCAGCTTCGGGCACACCGGCTACACCGGCACCTCGATCTGGATCGACCCGCCCCGGCGGACCATCATCATCCTGCTCACCAATCGGGTTCACCCCACCCGGGTGACCCCGCAGTTCACGCCTGTTCGGCCCAGGGTGGCCGACGCGGTGATGAAGGCCCTGTTTCCCGACGCCGAGCCCCGGGACCGCGGCGCTTGATTATCACGGCGATTCCGACGATTTTGTACCGGTGTCGCATTTCGACCTGATCAAGAGGTGACCCGATGTCCGATATCGCAACCCAGTCCCTCCCCGAGGGCTTCGTGCTGACCATCACCGAGCCGGCTGTCGGCGAGGTGCGCAAGTTCCTGGCGGCCGACGACGTGCCGCAGGAAACCGCCGGCCTCCGCGTGTCGGTGCTCCCCGGCGGCTGCTCGGGCTTCAAGTACTCGCTCAACATCGAGGACAACCCGGTCGAGGACGACATCACAGCCGACATCTCCGGCGTGCGGGTGTTCATCGACGCCTTTTCCGCCCAGTACCTCAACGGTGTCACCATCGACTACGTCACGTCGATGCAGGGTAGCGGATTCACGTTCAACAACCCCGCCTCCACCGGCGGCTGTGGCTGCGGCAGCAGCTTCGCTGCCTGAACGATTCGACACCGCCAACGCAACGGGGTCCCGATCGGGACCCCGTTTCCGTTTCCGGCCCTGCCGTGTGCCGGGCTCAACTCGTGGGCACGTCGGCCACCCGGATCACGAACAGCCCCTCGCGCACACTGGTGAACACCACCACGCCACTCTTGAAGAACGGATAGTTGCTCCACGCGCCGCTCTGGGCCGCGCTGTGACCGGGTCCGTTGTCGTTGAACGGCGCACTGTCGAAGAAGCCGATCTCGCGCGGGCGGGTCCGGTCGCTGATGTCGAGCACCCGCAGGCCGCTGCCGTAGTTCGACTCGTACACCCGGTCTCCCACCACGTACAGGTTGTGATCCGACGAGCGCACCGGGCCGATGTACATCCCGGCCACCACCGGGTCATCGAGCTCACTCAGGTCCCAGATGATCGTGCGGGTTCCCTCGACCAGCCCGGCCAGCTCGTCGCCCTCGTCGTTCATATAGAAGTAGCGCTGGGCCTCGTCGAACCAGCCCTGGTGCGCGTAGGCGACATCGGGATAACTGTTGCGACCGATCAGTACCGGGTTCGACTTGTCCGAGACGTCGGAGATGTTGATCTCGGTCTCGTTGGCGGCAACGCAGATCTCGCGGCCGCGATAGCGGCTGTCGGGGCCGGCGTACACCAGGCACTGTGCGTCGTGGGTGTAACCACGGCTGTTGTTGACGCCCGGCGAGTGGTAGCAGCCGGCAAAGCGGAGTTGCTCCGGGTTGCGCGCGTCGACGATGTGCAGTCCGCCGCCGCAGGTCTCACCGCCGGAGTTGGAACCGACGACATACAGGTACCCCGTGGCAGTGTCGGCCACCACGTTGTGCGCGCTGGCGATGCCGTGATAGGTGGTGTCGGGCGTGAACGCCACCGGCGACTGCCCCGCATCGCGCAGCCGGTGTAGGTCGAACACCTGCATCCCGTGGTCGCCTGCACCATCTGCCACGATGTAGGCGTGATGGCCGAGCACCTTGATGTCGCGCCACACCGAGGGCGGCGATCCGGCCGTGCGCGACATCGTGCCCACCAGCCGGGGCGCCGACGGGTCGGTGAGGTCCACGAACGAGGTGCCGTCGCGCCGGG
Organism: uncultured bacterium; assembly: GCA_965651205.1. GTDB lineage: Bacteria > Gemmatimonadota > Gemmatimonadetes > Gemmatimonadales > GWC2-71-9 > Palsa-1233. The sequence continues at coordinate 21,695 of CBFGRM010000018.1, read as the reverse complement.
CGACCAACGCGTAGTCGCGCTGCTGCTCGGGATCGGTCCATCCCCACACGTCGTTGACCCAGGCCCCGCGATCACCACCCAGTCCTGCCACCGGGACGTGCGACACCAGTTCGACGTTGTTGCACGTGAAGCTGCCCAGTGCACCATCCGTGCAGCGGGCCGGATCGGCAGCACCACCACCGATAACGTGGATCTCGCCGGTCAGGATCTGGCTGGCCTGCCATTCGTCACCCGAGCGTGCCGCCACCATCACCCTGCCCTCGCCAAAGTCGCGCGAGGGCATCGACACGACGGCTTCATCACCTGCAGCAGCAATCGCGTAGCCGAATCCGAACGGCCAGGCGGTGCCGTCAGCGGAGTCGGCATCGAAGCGCGCCGCCATAGACCACGCGCCGTCGCCGTCCGGAACGAAGCGATAGACCCTGCCGTTGCCCCGCTGAGTCGACGGCGCGCCGACCCAGAGCTCACCATCCACGACCGCGATTGCCGACCCGAAACCGGAGTTGCGCGAGACATCGAACGGTCGCAGTTCGCCGAGCGGGTTCCAGTTGTTGCCGGCGTCACGCTCCAGCACGTACACAACTGATGCACCTGGCGCACCGATGTAGGCACGCTCCCCTTGCAACAGCACCGCACTGCCGACTCGCGCACCACCCGGTGCCACCACGGCCGGCAGCCGCACCCGGCTCGGTGCGCCCCACGCATCGTCGGCTCCGCGCCGCACGAAATACGCCCTGCCGGCGGCAGAATCCGAAGCCGGAGCGCCTACCAGCATCCAGTCGCCATCCACCGCGATCGCACTCCCGAATCCCTCGGCACCGGGCGCGTGAAGTGAAGTGACCGCACGCCAGGTGGTACCCTGCTGCCGGTAGTCGTACACCACACCGCCATCCAGGCGTGGCGCGGCGATCAACGCCGCATCACCCGTGAGTGCCAGTGCGCTGCCGAACTGGCCACCGTCGGGAGCGGACAGCACCTCGGACAGCCGCCACGCCCCGGCCGCGTCGCTCCTGGCAAACACGTGGACGCTGCCGGCACCGTCGTGCTTGCGGGGTGCGCCCACCAGCAGCCGGTTGCCGGAGACCGCCAGTGCCCGACCGAAGTCGTCCATCCGGCTGGTGTCCACCGCGGTCAGCCGGGCCCGCTCGCGCCAGACGCCACCGGCATCGCGACCGTAGCTGTAGACCGTGCCCGGGCCGTACCAGTTGACCGGCTGGCCGATCAGCACCTCGGTGTCGGTGGCCACCACCGCACGGCCGAAATTGGGCTCCTGGGCGGCTGCGGCGCCGGACCAGGTGACAATCGCTAGGCTGAGGATCGCAGAAGTGATAACTGGCTTCATCAGGTCTCCGGTGGGCCACAACGGTTCTGGCGCAGGGGCTGCACCCTCCATCCTCGACTGATCCCGGCACACCGTCAAGGGGTCGCGCGTAGATTACACGCTTCGTTCCCGCCGCCAACCATCCCGCACCACGGGGCAGCATTGGAATCCCTCGACATCCTCGTTGTCGCCGGTTACTTCGTGGCAATGCTCATTCTCGGCGTCTGGTCCTCGCGGAGCCAGAAGTCGAGCACCGACTATTTCCTCGGTGCGCGCGACCTGCCGGCCTGGAGCGTGCTGCTGTCGATCGTCGCCACCGAGACCTCCGCCGTCACGGTCATCTCCACACCCGGTATCGGTGCTCGTGGTGACCTGACATTCCTGCAACTGCCGATCGGCTACCTGATCGGCAGGCTCGGCGTTGCGTGGTGGCTGCTTCCCGGATACTTCCGCGGCGAGCAGGACACCGCCTACGCCCGGCTGGAGGCACGCTTCGGGGCCACCACCCGTCGCACATTGTCGTCGATCTTCCTGGTGACGCGCTTCCTGGGCGACGGCGTGCGAATCTTCGCGGGCGCGATCCCGCTGGCACTGCTCACCGGCTGGAACATTCCGCAGGCAATCGTTGGAATGGGCGTCGTGACGCTCGCCTATACACTGATCGGCGGACTCAAGGCGGTGATCTGGGCCGACGTGGTGCAGTTGGTGATCTACACCGCAGGTGGCCTGGTCGGGTTGTACCTGGCAGTGCAGATGGCCGGTGGCACAGCCGGCGCCTTCGCACTCGCGGACCAGGCCGGCAAGTTGCGGATCTTCGACTTCACCCCTTCGCTCACCGTGCCCTACACCTTCTTCGGCGCAGTGATCGGTGGCGCCCTGCTCTCCGCCGCATCACACGGCACCGACCACCTGATAGTCCAACGGCTGCTGGCAACCCGCTCGCTCGGTGATGCCCGCAAGGCCCTGGTGGGCTCCGGTGTGTTCATCATCTTCCAGTTCCTGCTGTTCCTCCTGGTCGGCACCGCGATATGGACTGCCGGCCAGGCACCCGACGAGCTGGCGGGTGACCAGGTGTTCTCACGCTTCGTGATCGATCACTTCCCGGCCGGACTCTCGGGACTCGTCATCGCGGGAATCCTTGCAGCGGCGATGAGCACGCTCTCCTCGTCGATCAACGCGATGGCGTCCTCGGTCACCTACGACCTCTACGCCTCGTGGACCGGCGAGCGTGACCAGCACAAGCTGCTGCGGGTGGGGCGCTTGGTGTCGCTCGGCTGGGGTGTGGCACTGGTGGTGGGCGCGCTCGGATTCTTCGTCCTCGCCAGCGGCAACGACACGCCACTGGTCGTGCTCGCCCTGTCGATCGCATCCGTCACCTACGGCGCACTGCTGGGCGCCTACATCCTGAGCGGCGCGGACCCGCGCATCCGCGGCACCGATGTGATTCGCGGCGCAGCAGCGACGCTTGTCACGATGCTGGTGACGATATTCTCGGCCCGACTCGCCGAAGCCGGTCTCACCTTCCTGACACCGCTCGGCGAACTGGCCTGGCCTTGGTATGTGCCGATGGGGACGGCAATCACCATCTCGATCGCCTGGCTATCCAGCCGGGTGCGGGGCGCGACCCGTTGAACGTGATCGGCGCCGACCTGGGCGGCACCTCGGTGCGAGTCGTCCTCTACGTCGACGACGACGAACGGGGCCGCGCCGAGGGGCCCGGCGGACCTATGCGCAGTGGCCAGGGCAGCGCTGTCGCTGGCCGACTCGCCGCGCTGGCCAGGCCATTGCTCTCGCGCGAGGGTATCGTCAGGGCGGATGCGTTCGTAGTGGGTGCGGCCGGTGCGGGCCGGGAGTCCGAACGCAAGGAACTGGAATTGGCGCTGGCCTCGGAACGGATCGCCTGGCAGGTGGTGGCGGTCAGCGACGCCGAACTCGCCAGGGCGGCGGCGTTTCAGGGCGGCCCCGGGGTGCTGTTGATCGCTGGCACCGGCAGCATCGCAATCGGTGCCGACACCAGCGGCCGGATAACTCGCTCCGGCGGCCTCGGATGGCGGATCGGCGATCAGGGCTCCGCCTATTGGCTGGGTGCCAGGGCCCTCGAGGCGGTCGGTGCAATGCACGACCGGATTGGCCCGTCGACCCGGCTCGCCGAGCAACTCCCTGCTGCCGTGGGCGTGGCCGGTATCGATGGCCTGGTCCGCTGGAGCACCACCGCCACCGTGGCCCAGGTGGCCGCACTCGGACCAGTGGTGGTGGAAACCGCCGACCACGGCGACGCCGTGGCCGACTCGATCATCTCCGAAGCGGTGACCCTGCTGGCCCGTCTGGCTGCCGCTGCAGGCGCCGGCGAGCTGCCGGTGGCGCTTTCCGGCGGCCTGATCGCCCCCGGACGGCCCCTTCGGGATCGACTGATGGAGCGCCTGGTGAGCGGCGAGGGATTCACGGTGCTCGAGGCGGCGGTCGATCCTTGTCGTGGGGCTCCTGTCATCGCCGCGCGCGCGCGCGGCTGACACGACTCACGCAATTCCTGCGTACGACTCCCGGTCGTTGCATCTTCCTGTGGTACCCGTTTCCCGAGGTTCTGCCTGTGCGGCGCAAATTGCTCGCGACCACTGCCCTGCTGCTTCCCGTCGCCCTGGGCGGCTTCCTGATCGGTACCAACGCCAGGGTGCGGGCCTCGCTCGACCTGTTCAACCAGGTCTTCAGGCTGGTCGCCGAGACATCGCTCGATTCATTGCCGGTGGAGGAGCTGTACACTCGTGCTGCTCGCGGACTGATCCGCGAACTCGAGGATCCATACGCCGACCTGCTGTCACCCGAACAGCGCGACGCGTTCAGCCGCAACTCGATCGGCAATCGCTACGCAGGCACCGGGATGACCATTCGCAGTCACGACGGACGGGTGTCGGTGTTCAGGGTGTTCGACAACTCGCCGGCCAGCGCTGCAGGCATCCGCCCGGGTGATCGCATCGTGCGGGTCGACACCACATCGGTGGTTGGCTGGGCATCCGACTCGGTGACAGGACTGCTGCTGGGCGAGCCGGACACCGAGGTACGAGTCACAGTGACCCGGGCCGGGCAGGACGAACCGGTGACCGCCACTGTGCAACGTGCGGTGGTCCGGGTTCCGGCCGTGCCGTACACCGTGCTGCTCGATCACCAGGTCGGCTACCTGCCGATCACCCGGTTCAACGACGTGTCCGCCGGGGATGTGGCACGCGCGATCATCGAACTCGACCGACAGGGTGCCCGCTCCTTCGTGCTCGACCTGCGCGGCAACGGCGGCGGCGACCTCTACCAGTCGCTCCGGATGGCCGGGCTGTTCCTGGACGAGGGCAGCGAAATCGCGCGGGTCCAGCATCGCGGCAAGCCCAACGAAGTGTACCGCGCAGAAACCCGACCGCTGCTGCCCAGCGCGCCGATCGCGGTGCTGGTCGACGGCGGCTCTGCGTCTGCCAGCGAGATCGTCGCCGGCTCGCTCCAGGACCACGACCGTGCCCTGATCCTCGGCAGCCGCACCTTCGGCAAGGGACTGGTGCAGACACAGGTGGTGCTCGACAATGGCTGGGCAGTCCGGCTGACCACCGGCAAGTGGTACACTCCGAGCGGCCGCAGCATCCAGGCGGAGCACGCCGCGCTGGGTGACGGCCGCTTCGTGGAGGACACCCTGACCGGCCCTGATCGACCGGTGTATCGCTCGATGGCGGGTCGCGAAATCCTCGGTGGCGGTGGGGTCACTCCCGACGTGGTTGTGCGGCAGGACACGGCCAGCACCGCGGAGCGGGTGCTGGCGCGGGGCGTCGGCAATCGCATCCTCGACTTGCAGGACGCGGTGTTCGAAGTGGCCAGGGTGGTGGTTGCCAGCGAGATCGATCCGATCGCCGCAGTGCCGCAATGGCGTGACTCGGTCTACCAGCGCGCCATCAGCAACGATGTGCCGATGAACCGATCGGAATTCGACGACGCCGGTGCCACCATCGACCGGTTGCTGCGTGCCCAGGTCGCGGGGCTGGTCGCAGGCGACTCGGCGGCGTTCGTGCAGCGGATGGCCGACGACCGGGTGCTGCAGGAAGCAATCGCGCGACTGGATTCCGCGCCCACGGTGAAGGTCTTGCTGGGACTGAATCGGGAGTGAGGCAGCGCCTCACTCCCAGTCCTCGGCCTCGACTTCCTTGCCGGTCCTCAGCACCGAGTGCTTGTAGCCATAGGCAAAGTAGAACGACAGGCCGATCACCATCCAGATGCCGAACGTGAACCAGGCCCGTGAGGGCAGTCCCCAGATCGTGTACAGGCAGGCCAGCGCGCCGGCAGTGCCGACGGCATATACGTACGGCACGCGGAACGGCCGGTGGCGGTGCGGGTCCTTGTAGCGCAACACCATCACCCCGATGCAGACCAGGAAGAATGCCGCCAGCGTGCCGATGTTCACCAGGTCGTAGATCGAGTTTTCCTCGGCGACCAGCGCGGCCGCGGCCACCAGCAGGCCGATCAGCCAGGTGCTGATGTGCGGGATGCGGCGCACCGGGTGCACCTTGGTCGCCCACTTCGGCAGCAGGCCGTCCTTCGCCATTCCGAAGAAGATCCTGGTCTGGCCGTACTGGAAGACCAGCAGCACTGCGGTCATCGACACCACCGCACCGGCGGCGACGATCCAGCTCGCAGTCGGCAGGCCGGCCAGCGTGAGTGCCCGCGCGAGCGGGTCGGCCGACGCCAGCTCGGAGTACGGCACGATGCCGGTGGCCACGATTCCGACGATCACGTAGATCAGCGTGCAGACGCCCAGTCCGCCCAGGATGCCCAGCGGCAGGTTGCGCTGCGGATTGCGGGTCTCCTCGGCGGCCGTCGATATCGCATCGAAGCCGATGTAGGCAAAGAACACGATCGCCGCACCCTGGTGAATTCCGCGCCAGCCGTTGGGGGCAAACGGGGTGTAATTGTCGGGATCGATGTGCATCGCACCCACCACCACGAACAACCCCAGCACCAGCAGCTTGATGGCCACCATTATCGCGTTCGCCCTGGTGCTCTCGCGCACGCCGAGCAGCAGCACCCAGGTGACGCCCATCGTGACCAGGAAGGCTGGCAAGTTGAGGATGATCGGTATTCCAGCCAGTTGCGGCGCGGTTTCCAGCAGGGCGCGCCTGGCAGGGTCAGCCGACATCGACACCTGGAAGTATCCGTTGGTCAGCCAGTCGGGCAGGAATATCCCCCAGCCCGACAGCAGCGACGTGAAGTAGCCGCTCCACGCCACCGCCACCGCAACGTTGCCCACGGCGTACTCCAGCACCAGTGCCCAGCCGATCACCCACGCCGCCAGCTCGCCCAGGGTTGCGTAGGTGTAGGCGTACGCGGAGCCCGCCTGCGGAATCATTGCGGCCAGCTCCGAGTAGCAGAGCGCTGCAAGTCCGCACACCAGGCCCAGCAGGATGAAGGAGAAGATCAGGGCGGGACCGGCACCGGCGCGAATCATCTCGCCATTGGGCCCGTATTCACCTGCCGCTGCCGTTCCGAGTGAGGCGAAGATGCCGGCGCCGATCACGGCACCGATACCGAGGAGAATCAGGTCGCCGGCGCCGAGTGAGCGGACCAGGCCGCGTTCGGTTTCCGGCTGGATCGGCTTGGTCTGGAAGAGTCCCATCAGCGTCCGGGAAAGGTGAGAGTGACCACGAAGGCACCGGCGACCACGCGATTGTCAGCGTCGCGCGCCGGTCGGAATCGGTAGCTGCGCATCGCTTCGTCGAACTTGCGGGAGAACTTGCGATCCTGAATCGGTGGGTCAACTTCGAGTGAGGTAACGCTCCCAAGCAAGTCGATGTGGAAGGTTACGTCAACACTCTGGCCGCGCAACGCCCTGGGCACGTCGTCGATCGGCGGGATGATCATCGTGTGTGGCTCGGGCGCCCGGCCACGGGATCCGCCTCCGCCCACCCCGCCGCCCTGACCCCCGCCACTGCCGGGACCCACACCACTGCCCAGGCCGGGACCGGTGCCTGTGCCGTCGCCGCCACCGCTGCCACCACCGGTTCCGGTCGACCCGGCGGGCGCAGGCGGTGGTGGCGTCTCAGGCTGCTCTGCCGGCGGCTCCGGTTCCGGTTCGGGGATCACGGTGGGCACCACCACCGGTGTCTCGACCACCACCTCCACCGGTGGTGGCGGCGGTGGCGGTGGAATAACCGCAACGAATCCGCTGCCCTCGTTGCCGCCTCCTCCGCCACCGCCCGGGCGCTCCCACGGCGAGAAGAAGGTCTCCTCATCAGCGGAGATCACTTGCTGGAGGCCCAGTCGCACCACCAGTGCCACGATCAGGACGTGAATCAGCAGCGATGCCGCCGCCGCCCAGCGCGAGCGTCGGCCCTCGACTGGCATCGACGCACGAACGCGGACGCTCCCCGAGGGAGCGCCCGCGTCGGTGACCCCAGCAGAGCCGGTCAATCCCGACTCAGTTGGCCTCGACAGGGGTGAAGCCGACGACTTCGACGCCTGCTCCGCGGACGATGTCGATCGCTTCGATGACCTGGCCATAGGTCCTCGTTCCGGCCGGCTTGACGAAGATCAGCTTCGCCGGCCGGTTGTCGTAAATGCCGTGAATCTCCGCATCGAGCCGATCCTTGGAGAACGGCTGCTGGGCGTTGATCGAGTACTGCCCGTCGGGCAGCAGCTCGAGCACGATCTGCGCGCTCTCGCTGCTCGCGGCCGCCGCGGTTTCCTTGGGCGGGATCTGGATCTCGACCACCGTGCGGCTCATAGCGTTGACGACCATAAAGATGATCAGCAACACCAGCAGCACGTCGATCATCGGGGTCACGTTGATGTCGGAAGTGACCCCGCCGCCTCCACCGGTGGACATCGCCATCGGTCAGTCCTCCCCTTCTTCGGCGCCGAGCATACCGCCGGCGTTGTCCACCACGGCCACCAGCACTGCGGCACCCGCCCTGCGGCCCATTTCGACCGCTTCCTGGATCCGCGAGTACGGCAGGCCCGCGTCGGCCTTGAAGTGGAGCCGCTTGTCCTCGGGCCGCGACGCGAAGATCGCGGTGAGTTCCTGCTCCAGGGTCGCCGGATTGGCCGGGGCACCATTGAGGAAGTACGCCCCGTTGTTGTCCAACCCGAGCGTGACCTCGGTGTCCTCCTCGGCCTGGACCTCGACGCTGGTGCCCTTGGGCATCACCGCAGTGAACCCCGCCGCGATCAGCGGGGTCACCACCATAAAGATGATCAGCAGCACCAGCATCACGTCGATCATCGGCGTGACGTTGATGTCAGCGGTGACACCGCCTCCACTACCCGTGGATATGGCCACTGCCGCTCACCGCCTTCTGGGCCTGGAACTCCTTGGTGAAGATCGAGCGGCCGAACTCGCTCCCCACGGACTTGATCAGGTAGTCGATCAGTTCCTTGGAAGTGTACGTCATCTCGATCGCGAGGTTGTCGGTCTTGGTGGTGAAGTAGTTGAAGGCCCACACCGCCGGAATCGCGACGAGGAGGCCGAACGCCGTGGTGATCAGCGCCTCGGCGATACCGGCCATAATGCCCGACAGGCCGCCCGAAGCGCCGCCGCCGGAAGCCATTGCCTCGAACGAGTTGACGATACCCATCGTGGTGCCGAGCAGCCCGACGAACGGTGCGGTGGCGCCGACCGTGCCCAGCACGCCCGAACCCCGCTTGAACTCGGCCAGGGTGATCATCATCTGGCGCTCGACAGCGCGCTCGGCCGAATTGATGTCGGCTGCAGTGATGGTGGCACGGTCACGGAGCAGCGGCTTGACTTCGGAGAGGGCGCCACCGAGCACGCGTGCAACGTGGGAGCCCTTGCTCTTCTCGGCCAGCGCGATCGCCGTGTCGAGCGAATCTTCCTGAATGGCGCGAGAGAACTGCGGCGCGAACTTCCGGGTGGCCGACTCGCTCTTCTTGACCTTGATGTACTTCTGGATCGTGATCGTGAGCGAGTAGATCGACATTATCGCGAGGACGATGATGATGCCCTTCGCGAAGGCGCCGGAAGCCTCCCAGAGATGGAGCAGATCGGTATTCATCGGGTTACAGCCTTTCCGAGGGTTGAGGTCTGATGTTGCTGACGAGCGTCGCGGACGGCTGAAATCACGTCGTCAGCGAGAAACGGACAGTCTGCTGGACCAGCTGGCGCACAGGCGAACCACGCATCATCGCCGGCGAGAACCGCGACTGGCGGATCACGTCGATGGCCGCCTGCTCGAACGCCTTGTTGGTCGAGCTCACGACCTGGATCGAGTTGGGCTCGGCCCGGCCGTTGGTGCCGACGACGAACCGGACCTGCACCACACCGTCGATGCCCGCCGTGCGCATCACTTCCGGGTAGCGCGGTTCGGGACCACCGATCCGTCGGACCTGTTCGTCCACTTCGTCGGAGGTGTAGGTCTCGCCAGCCACGACCGCGTCCGTGATCACCGGACCGGTGCCACCGACCACGCCGGCAGCGACACCGCCGGCAACACCACGACCCGAGAAGTCACGCGCATCGAACTTCTGGTTCAGGTCGACCGGGGGGATCTCGGTCGGCAGGTCGCGAGGCGGCACGATGGTCTGGAAACCCTGCGGCGGCGGGTTGGCAGTCACGACCGCATCAGGAGGAATCTCCTGGGGCGGCGGCGGCGGCGGCGGTGGCGTGTTCACCACGAACTCGATCGGCCGCTCGTTGAGCTGTTGCACCGCCTCGGCCGCGCCCTGCGTCGCCTTGATGGCAAGCAGGACCAGCCCAACGTGCACCGCCACAGACACAATCGTCTGGCCGATGCTCCGCTGCTTGACGGGCTTGGATTCGATCAGGTTTTCGAACATATGGCACTGCCTCCACCAGGAGGGAGGATGCTGAGGTCTCGGAGGGGAATCTGTAGCGGCGACTTCGCGCCCGCCTCACCACAGGATGACAATTCAATGACAATCGGATGAGGGTACCAGATCACGCCGTCACAGGGTCTTCCGGGCTGGTCGGCGCGTGCAGCGGCAGCGATACCGTGAAGGTGGTTCCCCGCCCCGGCCGGCTCTGAACCTCGACGGTTCCGCCGTGGGCGTCAACTATCCACTTGACGATCGCCAGCCCCAGGCCGACACCGGGACGCTCCCCCGTCCTCGACCTGGCCTGGTCAGCCCGCCAGAAACGCTCGAATACGTGCGGCAGGTCGCCGGTGGCGATCCCGATGCCGGTGTCGCGCACCTGGATCGTGGCATTGTTGCCATCAGCCCCGAGCGTGAGCTGAACCGAACCACCCCTCGGGGTGTACTTGACCGCGTTGGTCAACAGGTTCATCACCAATTGCCGGATCCTGCCCGGCTCCACCGTGGCGATCAGCGGCTGGTCGGGCACCTGCACCTGCACCACGACGCCGTGCTCCTCGCCGAGGATCTCCGCTGTCTCTACCAGTTCACCGATCAGTGTCCGCAGGTCGGCGCTGACCAGCACCAGCGAGCTGCGCCCTTCGTCCGAACGTGCCAGCGTGAGCAGGTTGGTCACCAGCTCGGTCATTTCGTTGACCTGCCGGAGCGTCTCGTCGAGGGTACGCACCACTTCCTCGGGTGCCTCGGGGTGTGTGAGCGAACGTTCCACCCCGGCGCGCAGCACCATCAGTGGCGTCTTCAGTTCGTGAGACGCGTCGGCGGTAAAGCGCCTCAGTGCCACGAACGATCGCTCGATCCGGCCGAGCATCGCGTTTAGCGTAGTGCCCAGTTGTGCCAGCTCGTCGGTGCCTGCCGGAACCGCCAGTCGCCGGTGGAGTGACCGGCCGTCCTGGATCGCCTCCACCTCCCGGATCATTCCCTCCAGCGGCTGCAACGCCCGCCCGCCCAGCCAGTGGCCCAGCAGCGACGAGCCGATCGCGATCACCGGTGCCACCAACAGCATCGAGATCAGCAGCGCCGAGGCGGCAGAGGTGTCGCCAGAGGGCTGTGCCGCGACCAGGATCACCCTCAGTTCCTCGCGTACCGGCATCGAGAGTGTGTCGATCAGGAAGTGGTACGGAGCGCCAGCGGTGTCGAGCACCAGCGAGCCGGTGCGCCGGACCACCGGCTGCCGCAGCATCGTGCGGCGCACCAGGTTGAGGGCCTCGGGGCTTAGTTCGCGCGCCGTGCGCGACACGTAGATCAACCGGCCGGAGGGGTCCATCAGGAACAGGTGATCGCTGAGCCCGTCGAGGTAGGCGATCACCTCCGGGACCAGCTCGTAGCTGATGATCGTCGAATCGCCGATCGCGGAGACCGCGTTGACGACCCGGCGGGAACTGCGGGCGTATTCCTCGATGTAGCGGCGGTTGATGTCGAGCTCGAACGCGACCCGCTCGCGCAGTTGCCTCTCCTCGTCGCTCAGCATCGAACTGCGTCGTTCGAAGTAGAGCGCTGCGCCGAACGCCACGATGGTGGCAGTCAGTGCCACGCCGTAGAATATCGCCAGCCGCAGGCGGATCGTCTGCATCAGCCCTTCACTACGTAACCCACGCCGCGCACCGTGTGCACCAGCTTGCGCGGGAAACCGGCATCGATCTTCTTGCGCAGCCGGTTGATCACCACGTCGACGATGTTGGTGCCCGGATCAAAGTGATAGTCCCAGGCATACTCGGTGATCAGCGTGCGCGACATCACCCGACCGGCGTGGCGCATCAGGTACTCCAGCACCGTGTATTCCTTGGGCGTCAGCTCGATGAGCTTGCCACCCCGACGCACTTCGCGGGCATCAAGGTCCAGTTCGAGGTCGTCCACCTCGAGAACCCGGGCCGGCAGGTGGCGGGGTCGCCGCGACAAGGCCTCCAGCCGGGCCAGCAACTCCTCGAACGCGAACGGCTTGGTCACGTAGTCGTCGGCACCGGCACGCAACGCATCCACCTTGAATTCGACCCCGTCCTGGGCGGTGAGCACCAGCACCGGCATCGTGTGACCGCGATCGCGCACCGCGCGCAGCACCTCGAGCCCGGTCATTCCCGGCAGCCGCAGGTCGAGCACCACCACGTCGTATGCCCCCACCCCGATCATCTCCACCGCCTCGGCACCGTCGGTGACCCACTCGGCGACGTACTGCGCCTCTTCCAGTCCGCGCCGGACGTAGTGCCCCACGGTGCGGTCGTCTTCCACCACCAGCACCTTCACTTGGCCGCCTCCTCGCGCGCCAACGGCAGCGCCAGGCGGAAAACGGTGCGGCCCGGCTCGCTCTGCACGTCGAGTCGGCCCTGGTGGTCGGAGATGATACCGTAGCAGATGGCGAGACCCAGTCCGGTGCCGCGACTGGGGCCCTTGGTAGTGTAGAACGGCTCGAAGATCTTGGGCAGCACGTCTGCCGGAATCCCGGGACCGTCATCGATCAGTTCCGCCTCCACCCACTGCCCCTCCTGCCGGGTGGTGATTCTCACCGTGCCGTTGCCCGCAGTGGCATCGGCCGCGTTGAGCAGGATGGCCATCACTGCCTGGATCAGCCGTTCACCGTTGCCGACGACCTGCGGGGCGGAGTCAGCGAGGCTGCACTCGACCCTGAGGCGGCGGAACCGCTGGTGATGCTTGAGCAGGAACAGCGTCCGCTCCAGCAGCGCATTGAAGTCGAGCACCGTATGCTGCTCGCCGCCACGACCTGCACGGGAAAAATCGAGCAGCCCGTCGACGATATTGGTGCAACGACCGACCTCGGCCTCGATGATCTCGAGATACTCACGCACCACCGGCTCGACGGTGCTGCCGAGCCGCGACGAGATCGCGGCAACACAGGCACCGATGGTGGCCAGCGGGTTGTTGATCTCGTGCATCACGCCGGCCGCCAACTGTCCCACCGCGGCGAGCTTCTCGGTCTGGTGCATCGCGCGCTGTATCGCACGGGTCTCGGTGACATCCTCGCCGATCGTGATCACGTGGCTCACCTCGTCGCCATCGAGTCGCATCGGCAACCTGCTGGTGCGGTAGGTTCGCACCTCCCCGCCGTGATTCACTTCCTGCTCACTCTCCAGCGTCTCGCCGGTCGAGAACACCCGATCGAACTCTTCACGCAGCGCCGCTTCTGGCTGACGGTGCAACACCTCGAACACCGGCCGACCAAGAACCTCGGCGCGTCGCAGGCCCTGGGTGCCCGTCTCGCGCTTGCGGTTCCACAGCACGACACGGTAGTCGCGGCCCACCACGTACAGCCCCACCGGCAGCGTGTCGACGGTGAGCCGGATGAGCGCCCGCTCGAGTGCGGCGTCGTCACTGCCGCTCTCTATCGTGGGCAGCGCCGCCGCAAGCAGTGACGCCACCGTTTCCAGCACCGGTCGCAGCTCGGCGGGCGGCCTGGGAGAGCCGACCGCCTCCAGCACCGCGTGCCTGCCCGCCCCCCAGGTCACGTCCACCACGCAGGCGGCTGCGCCGGGCTCGGCATTGCCCACGCCGAGCCGGTCGCCGCGACGCTGGCCGGCGTGCAGGCGCACCTCGGCTGCCGGGAGCATCGTGCGGAGCTGTTCGCACAGCCGTTCGAACTTCTCCGATGGCGATCCCGGCAAGGCCAACGCCCGGGCGGCACCACTCACCACTGCCAGCGGTGGTGGTGCCGCGGTGCGCTGGGCGGTCGGGGTGCGATCAGCCAAGCGCATCCAGTTGCCGGATCAGTTCCGCAGTGTCGCGCTTGTGCGACGCCTGCGGCTCGACATAAACCCAGCGTACCGTGCCGGATTCATCGATCAGCACGTAGGCCCGCCTGGCCCAGTAGCGCTCCTCGTCGAGAACCCCGTAGGCGCGCGACACCTCGCGACGGCTGTCACTGAGCAGCGGTACGCTGATCTCTTCCTGGTCCCGGAACACCTTGAGGCTCGGCACCTGGTCGACGCTGATCGGCAGCACCTGCGCGTTGCGCGACGCATACTCGGTCACGTCGTCGCTGAACTCGCACATCTCCGCGGTGCAGGTGCCGGTGAAGGCCGCCGGGAAGAACGCCAGCAGAACCCGCTTGCCGCGGAGTGCCGAAAGGGTGACGGTTTCACCCGAGGTCGACGGCAGCGTGAAGTCGGGCGCCTTGCTGCCGACTTCTATCGGCCCGGCGCTCACTTGGCCGCCGCAAACCGACGGCCGACCTCGGTCCAGTTGACCACATTCCAGAACGCGCTGACATAGTCGGGCCGGCGATTCTGGTAGTGGAGGTAGTAGGCGTGCTCCCACACGTCGCAACCGAGGATCGGGGTGCGACCTTCCATCACCGGAGAATCCTGGTTGGCAGTGCTCTCGACCGTGAGCGCACCGTTGGCACCCACCGACAACCAGCCCCAGCCCGAGCCGAAACGGGTAGCGCAGGCCTTGGCGAACTGCTCCTTGAAGCTGTCAAACGAGCCGAACGCGTCGTCGATCGCCTTGGCGAGATCACCCTCGGGGGCCTTGGCACCGCCGGGCGCCATCACTTCCCAGAACAGGGTGTGGTTGGCGTGACCGCCGCCGTTGTTGCGCACCGCAGTGCGCTTGGCCTCGGGCACCTTGCCGAGGTCGGCGATCAGCTTCTCGATCGGCAGGGCCTGGAGCTCGTCGAGCCCCTCGAGGGCGGCGTTGAGATTGTTGACGTAGGCCGCGTGGTGCTTGTCGTGGTGGATCCGCATCGTCGCTTCGTCGATGTGGGGCTCCAGCGCGTCGTATGCGTATGGGAGTGGGGGAAGTGTGTGAGGCATTGTGACCATCCAGAGACAGAGTGAAGAGACACATCGTCAAGCCGCCGGACCGGGGGACGATGGTCTCGCTGCCGCCGTGGCAAGCCCGAAGGCAAGCAGCGTGGCCAATACCACCTCGTCCGACAGGAGCACGGCTGGAGCGGCAGCCAGACCGATCGCTGCCGCCAATGCAGTCCCGCGTTCCGAAGGAAAGCTAACCCGCTGGTGCACAGTCGGGTCCTGTGACCGAGGGAGCGCAATCATTGCCAGCCCTGCGGCAAGGGCAATCACCGCCAGCCCCGCCGACCACGCGGTACCGTGCATCGCCGTCAACAAAGCCGCCAACACCAGGACGTGGGGCCAGTAGCCCCGGATGGCGGCTCCTGTCGCCGGCAACACCAGCAGCATCGCGGCCAGGGCCCGCCACTCCGGCATCCCGCCCGGAGCCAGCGTGGTGGCAAAACGATGCGCCAAGATCACCGCAGCGGGTACCAGAACCGTACCAACTCCGAAGCGATGAAACGGCCAGGGTGATGCCATCGCCACCAGCAACAGGGTGGCCAGCAGCGCCAGCAACCGCTCCCCTGCCAGTGACACCGGAGCCACCGCCGCGAAGTTTCCGAGCCGGACCAGCGGATTCCCAGCAACGGTGAGTGCCAACCACCCCACCGCGATCGCCGCAACGGTCGCGAGCAATGGCCAGGTCAATTGTCGCCAGGCCGGTTGCCATCCCGTCCGCTCGCCCCGCTGCCAGACCAACGGCAGCACCGGACTCACCAGGACCAACAGCAGTGGCTCGATCAACGCCAGCACTGTCGCCACCGACAGGATCTGCCAGCCGGTCCGCGCGGATGCCCCGACCGTGGCCTCCGGCGGCCGCCGCCTGGGCAGGCCCCACGCCAGAAGCAGCGGCAGCGAACCCAGCACCACACCCAGCACGAGCGGTCCCCAGCGGATCACGGTGGCGTGGTGGGTGAGCAGCACCACCACCAGTGGCAGTCCAGCCAGCCATCCCAGGCGACCCGACGGTGGCCAGGGCACCAGGGCACCCGTGACCAACCCGATCGAAATCGAAACGAACAGTGCGTTCGACCGGTCGGCCGATGCCCAAAGGTGCAACTCATCCGGATCGAGCGTGCCGATAGCCTCGGCCAGTGTCGCCAGGGCGAACACCACCAGAATGCAGCGGGCGGCCTGGATCCCCCGGGCCCCGGTCGGCAGCACGACCACGGCAGCCAGCAGCGGCAGCGACAGCAACGGTAGCAATAGAGTCACGGCGACCCCAAGATCACCGGTCCAGACCGGCGGAGCAACGGCCCTGTCGGAGCACCAGCGGCGGGTCGATACTTGGGGTCACGATGGCATTCTCACTTCGCTACTCCCTCACGACCCCGGGCCGGGCTGTCATCGCACTCGAAGCGGACGACCTCCGTGTTGCGATGCAGGCCACCGACGAGACCGACGCGCTCGGCGATCTCGCCCGCGCGGTGATCGTGCTGCTCGAAGGTGCCACCCACGCATCGCTGGTGCTGGAGGACTCACCGGGCGTCCACGAGTGGAGCTTCGAGCGCGACGAAGACCTGATCCACCTGCGGGTCCATTCCTGGGCCGACCGGCGCAGCGGACACGCCGACCTGACGCTCAGTCAGGAACGTTCGGCTGCGCTCGCCTGCCCTGCGCTTGCGCTGGCGCGCGAACTCGTGCTGGTGCTTGATGTGCTCTGGGTGGGCCACGGCCCCGACGGCTGGAAGCGGTTGTCGCCCAAGCACCCGTTCCCGGTTGCCGAGCGACGACGCCTGCAGCAACTGCTGTCGGTGCAGGCCCGTCGCGAGGCGGAACGGAAGGCCTAGGACAGCTTTTCCCTGGCGCCTTCCACGGTGATTCCCGACACCTCGATCGTCTTGTCACGCGAGCGTGCGCCACGCAGCAGGGTCACGTTGCGGCGGGGGACCTCAAGGCGTCTGGCAAACCATTCGATCACGGCTTCATTGGCGCGGCCGTTCTCCGGCGGTGCCTGCACTCTCAGCTTGATGCGACCGGCGTGAAGTCCGGGTGCCAATCCCGTTCTGGACGCGCCGGGCTGGATCCGGACTCCAATGCGGATCCCGCCCTGCGACTCTTCGATCATTCCGGCGCAGCAGCCGACGTCGTGTCGGGACCGGATTCCTGCGCCGTGGCGGCAGTGTCACTGTCATAGGTGAGTCGCCACTGCCGAGCTGCCGAAGTCACGATTGATTCGATGGCCCTCTCGTTCACTTCGACCGTCGCCCCGCGACGCAACACGCCCCCCAGCGCGCCCGGCAGCGGCAGGTAGGGCCGCTCACCGTTGGACACCGACAACAGGTAGCTCCGCAGGGTGGCACTGCTGTCCCCGTCGAGCAGGAAGGCGCGATAGTGGGCCGACAGCGAGTCGATCAACTCACGGTATTGCGGTGCCAGCGCCTGCCAGGCCTCGGTACCGACCTCTGGCCCCTCGGGAGTCGTCTCCGACACGATATCGCGCTTGGCGAGCTGCTCGAGGAACAGCACCAGCACCGAATCGGGAGCTCCCGGCATCGCCGCGCGTTCGACCGCTGGCAGAACCGACAACCAGATCCGGGTCTCGTCGGCCGTCAGTTCGCCGCCCTCCCAGCTTGCAAAGTCCGCATCGCCGCCCCCGGTGAACGGCTCGACACCGAGTTCACGCAGTCGGCTCACGGCATCGGGTGCGATGCTCAGCTTCCGGGCACCGGCCAGCGAATCAACCCAGAGCGAATCGGTGATCCGGGTCAGCACCGGGCGGAGCCAGATCCGGAAACCTTCCCGACCGTCCACCAGCGGGCTGCGCCGCAGGATGTGGATCCCGGCCGGAGAGGGGACCAGGCCGGAGATATCCCCCACCGACAGGCCCCAGGCCACCTCCCCGAAACGACCCTCGGGCAGGTCGCGCCGAGTCATCGGCGGCAGGTAGCCGCCAAAGCTCGCGCTCAGTGAATCCTCCGACTCCCGACGGGCGATGGCGTCGAAATCGGCTCCGGCCGTGCGCAGTTCGGCCAGGACGTCGTTGGCGTGCTGGGCGATCGGCCGGACCGCGGCGGTGTCGGAGTAATCGGGCACCCGGAAGAGGATGTGCTGGAACACACGCACCGAGCCGAGCCGACCGAGTGAGTCGGCCTGGGCATCGGTCACGGGAGGCATCGCCTGAGCCCTGCGGCGGAGATGAGCGAGAATCTGGCCGCGGATTGCGTCGGGAATGATCGCGTCGTGAATCGCCGCCGAATCGGTGAGCGGCCGGTCCTCCATCAGTGCCTTGCGGATCAGGCCGGCCTCAACGAATGCCGAGATCACGATCCCGGCAGTCTCGATTGTGGGCCCCGGCGATCCCGGCGGTGAGGCCAGCAGCACCTTTTCGAGGGTGGCGCCATCGAGGGTGGCCCCTTCAACCGTCACGACGGCTGCGTCGCGGGCCTCCTCGATCGGCATCTGGTCAGAACATCCCAGGGCGGCAAGGGCCAGAACTAGTGACATCGGGGCGGCAATCGGACGCATCTGAGGCAGCTCTCGGCGAGGGTGGTATCCGGGGCACCGAACGGCACCCGGAAGGAGGTATGCTCGCGAACGGCGCGTCTTCAATTGATTCTCCGGCCCGGCTGCAACAAGCGGACCGCGAGCGGTGGGGCCAAAGTTCATAGTCAATCGCCCCTCATTGCGAATGATGGCCGCGGTGGTATCCCTGCCGCAACAAGTGGGCGGTGTCCGATTCACCACATAGTTTCCCGACAGGAGTATATATTCCGACCCGTCACCGGGATCTGGTGCCGCTCTGGCTGAGGTCGCCCGGCTGGTAGGCCTCGGCAGGCACCTGCCGAAACTGGTGACACCCAACCAATTCGAATGGTTACCACGGTGTCGGCGACGTCGTGGCCGGTCTCACCCACCAACTGGAAAAGGTTTACCCGTGTCTGCCCTGTTCCTGTCGCAAGTCGAGAATCACATCGCGGTGTTGTCCAGACGCCTCCAGGGTTCCAATCAGGCCGCGATCACGGCGGAGATCGAGGCGATCCGATCCGACCTCAAGCACCTCAAGTCGGAAACGGTGCGCCGGATGATGGCCAAGCAGATCACCACGCTCGAGGCCCAGCGCAAGAAGAAGGTTGTGGCCAATGCGGCCGAGCTGCAGACCATCAAGGCGATGCTGGAGCAAGTGGCGGAGCGGATGGCCAGACTGCCGACCTACGCGCAGAAGCGGCGTCGCACCCGCAAGGAGAAGGAGTAGGCCCAACGCCAACCCCGCAAGGAAAAGCCCTCACCACCGGGTGAGGGCCATATCGGGATGGAGCGGAGGGGGATCGAACCCCTGACCCCTGCCTTGCAAAGGCAGTGCTCTCCCAGCTGAGCTACCGCCCCGAACGGACACCAAGATAATCGCCACGTCCAGTGGAAGATACCGCCCGTTGGCGTCCCAGTTGCACAACGGGGGCTTCCGGGAAACTTTTCCGCGCACGGCGCAGCGGCGGGGAGACCTCCCCGTCCGCCAATCAACCTCATCACAAGGTCCACCTTTATGAAGCGCATTCTTGCCTTGGCAGCCGCCCTGAGCGTTACCCTTGCCGCCTGCGGCGACGACAGCGGCGGGCCCGGCGGCCCCGGCGGTCCCAGCGGCAATTCGATGGTGGCCACGGTCGGCGGCATCGGATTCGACCCGCCCAGCTTCGGGGTTGTCGGGACGTACGTCGCAGCCCAGCAGGTGTTGAACGTCACCGGCACCCACACCAAGGATGGCGTGACCACCCAGGTCACTATCAACCTCCTCAATGTCGATGGTCCCGGCACCTATCCGATCAATCCCAACTTCGCGGGCCAGTTCGGCCAGATCACCAAGACCACCGGCCTCGGCGGCACCCTCTCGACCTGGACCACCGTACTTGCCCCGGGCACCGGCACGGTCGAGATCACTGCGCTCGACAACGACGGCGCGGCCGGCACCTTCACGTTCACCGGCCAGGCCGCTCCGGGCACCGCCGCGACCGGCCAGTTGACGGCAACCAGCGGTTCATTCGACGTGGAATTCTGATCTGCCGACGAAACCGGAGTCGAGTGCCACACGGCATTCGGCTCCGGAGTCGTGCCATCCCCTCCTGGAGCAGAAGTGGATCCCGCATTCCTGGCTGAAGTCCGCAACTCGTTCCCGACCGAAAACGCCATCACCGTTGGCGCACCGATGCGCGAGGGGGCAATCCACCCCGAGCCATTGGTGCGCATTCCGCTCGGGATGCTCAACCGCCACGGCCTGATCGCCGGAGCCACCGGCACCGGCAAGACACGCACCCTGCAACTGATGGCGGAACAGCTTTCCGCCGCAGGGGTGCCGGTGTTCCTGGCCGACGTCAAGGGCGACCTGTCGGGACTGGCCACCGCCGGGACCACCAACGCCAGGATCGAAGAACGCTCGCAGGCCACCGGTGCGCCGTGGGCCGCCAGCGCGTTTCCGGTCGAGTTCCTTTCGCTCACCGGCAAGCTGGGCGCCCACCTGCGTGCCACGGTGGCATCGTTCGGGCCGCTGCTGCTGGCGCGAGTACTCGGCCTCAACGAGACGCAGACCAGCGTGCTCACGATGGTATTCACGTATTGCGACGATCGCGGGCTGGCGCTGCTGGATCTCAGTGACCTGCGCGCGGTGCTGCAATACCTGAGTGACGAGGGTGCCGACGAACTCAAGGACTACGGCGGAATGTCCAGGCAGACCGTGGGCGTGTTGCTGCGCGAGATGATTTCGCTGGAACATCAGGGGGCCGGCGACTTCTTCGGTGAACCGGAGTTCGACCTCGAGGACCTGCTGCAGCTTGATCGCGACGGTCGCGGCGTGATCTCCGCGCTCGAGTTGAGTGACTGTCGCGACCGACCGGCGCTGTTCTCGACCTTCCTGCTGTGGATGCTGGCACGCCTCTACCTCGAACTCCCCG
The DNA here is from genome assembly GCA_965651205.1 of uncultured bacterium. Classification (GTDB taxonomy): domain Bacteria; phylum Gemmatimonadota; class Gemmatimonadetes; order Gemmatimonadales; family GWC2-71-9; genus Palsa-1233. The sequence goes on along the minus strand of CBFGRM010000018.1, from coordinate 822 downwards.
AAGTCGGCGACCCGCCCAAGCCGAGGCTGGTGTTCTTCTTCGACGAGGCACACCTGCTGTTCGACGGCGCCAGCAAGGCGCTCCGCGAGCAGGTCGAACAGGTGGTGCGGCTGATCCGCTCAAAGGGAGTGAGCATCATCTTCGTGACCCAGAGCCCTCGCGACCTCCCCACCGAAGTGCTGGGGCAGCTCGGCAACCGGGTGCAGCACGCCTTGCGTGCCTTCACGCCCGACGACGAGAAGGCGATGCGCGCCGCAGCGCGCACCTTCCCGAAGACCGACTGGTACGACGTCGAGGAACTGCTGACCACGGTGGGCACCGGCGAGGCGGTGGTCACGGTGCTCACCCGCAAGGGCGCGCCGACACCACCGGTGGCGTGCCATATCCTGGCACCGCAGGCGAGTATGTCGGCGCTGCCGGAGGCCGAGCTGCAGCGGCGACTGGAGTTGTCGCAGCAAGTCAAGCGCTACCGGGAAACGCTCGACCGCGACAGTGCGCGCGAGGAACTGGAGCGCCGGATCGCCGCCGCCGTGGCGGCCGAACCGGTGGGCGTCGAGGACGCCACTGTCGGCTCGGCACGCCGATCACGCAAGGCCGCCAAGCCGACGCCCAGCGGCCTGGAGAAGATCCTCAAGACCCGCACCGCATCGAACATCGGCACTCAACTGGTCCGCAGCGCGATGGGCGTGCTGGAGAGGTACCTCAGGCGACGCTAGCCGTGGGAAACGGGCGGAACGATCGGACCCTGATCCGCCGCCATCGCTTCCCGTCTCCCGTCTCCCGTCTCACGTCTCACGTCTCACGTCTCACGTCTCACGTCTC
>CBFGRM010000017.1:0-35306 GCA_965651205.1 uncultured bacterium | reverse complement strand
GGCTTCCTGGATCCAGCCCTGGGCGGTGCGCGACGGTCCGCGCGGGGCGCGGATGCGGGGATCTTTCATAGGGGAGGAATCTAGGCGGAAAGCGAGAAAGCGAGAAAGCGAGACAGATTCTCGCCTTCTCGCCTTCTCGCTGTCTACAGCTTCCCCTCCACCAGCTCCAGAATCTCCGCCTCCAGCGCATCCGCCTCGGCTACCATCGCCGCTCCGCGCGCGACGAGGTCGGCCGCCTCGGCGTCATCCTTGAGTTGAGCGGCGTTGATGCGGACGTTGAGGTAGGCGCCGATCACCGCGCTGCGGGCGCAGAGTGCCCCCACGCCGGCGTCGGATACCGAGCTCTCCTGTCCGTCGGCGGCCATCGCGGCGATCAGTTCCATCGCGGCGAGCGATTCCTGCATCACCCGGAATGGCACCCGAGTGGCCTCGAGGGTTGCGGCGCGGATCGCATCACTGCGCGCGGCCTTCTCCTCGTCGTTGCCCTTGGGCATCCCGAACGCCGCCATCACCCGCTCGAACGCACGAGTGTCATCGTCAACCAGGCGAAGCAGTGCCTGAAGGTGACGCTGTCCGCGCTCGGCGTGATCGGAGAACGCCTGCCACCTGTCGTCCCAGCCGCGACGATGGCTCGACAGGTTGGCGACCATCGTCCCCAGCGCGGCACCGAGCGCACCCAGAGCAGCGGATATCGAGCCGCCGCCCGGTGCCGCGGATTCGCTGGCGGTTTCTGCGGTGAAATCTGCAAGCGACATATCGACCAGGCGGGTGTCGCTCCTGTCCTTGAGCAGATACTCGATCACCCGCTCGTCGGGATTGAACGGGGTCAGTTCGTCGAGTCCCAGTGAACGCACCGCGATCTTGACCAGTTCGCGTTCGCTTACGCCCAGGGAGCGTTGCTGCTTGGCGAGAAAGTAGCGACCCGCTTCGACCAGGCACTTGAGCGGCACCAATCCCACCAGCTCGGAACCGGTGACTCTCACGCCGCGCTCCGCTGCGGCACGAACGCATTCGTCGAACGCAACGTGCAGCGGCGTCACGTTGAGATCGACCAGGTTCATCGAGACTTGGGCGACGCCATACTCCTCGATGAACCAGCCAATCGCCTTGACCGCCTTGAGGGTGCCGGGGCCGGCGGGTTCGCCATTGGGCCCCGGCGTGCTGCGACCAGCCTCGCGGATGTCGAACGCGACCGCGTTGGCGCGTCGAGTCGAGGTGGTGTTGAGGTTGACATTGTAGGCGACCAGGAAATCGCGCGCGCCGATCACGCTGGCACCGCGACGTGCGTCGAATCGCGTTGGGCCGTAGTCGGGTTGCCACTCCGGGCGCTTGAGCTTGTCGGCCAGGCCCTCGTATTCGCCGGCGCGGATGGCTGCGAGGTTCTTGCGTGCCGGATCGCGCTGCGCGTGCTCGTACATATACACCGGCAGCTCGAGTTCGCGACCGACGCGCTCGGCCAGTTTGTGGGCCCACTCCGCCGCTTCGTCGAGCGTGATGTTGCTGATCGGTATCAGCGGACAGACATCGGTGGCACCCATCCGCGGATGCTCGCCGCTGTGATGCGACATATCGATGAGTTCACCAGCGACCCGGATCGCCTGGAAGGCCGCCTCGATCACCGGCCCGGGCTCGCCGACGAAGGTGACCACGGTGCGGTTGGTGGCCTTGCCGGGGTCGACATTGAGCAGGCGCACCCCGTCGACCCTCGATATCGCGTCGGTGATCCGGGCAATGACCGCCGGCTCGCGGCCTTCGGAGAAGTTGGGGACGCATTCGAGGAGTTGAGTCATAACCTGGGAGTCCTGGGAACGAGACGTCAGCAATCTAGCCAACACCGCGCTACTTCTCCGTACTCAGGAAGCCCCAGGATCGGGGTGCACATATACCGTCACCGGCAGCTGCCATTCATTTGCGTACTGTCGCACCATCAGCAAATACTCACCACGTGGCAGGTTGATCTCGAAATCCGCGGTCTCGCCGGGACCCGACAACCAGCCTGAGGTGGTGGGTATCTGCCGCTCTATCGGCAGCTCGGCGCCGTCCTTGGCAAGCGGGGTCCACGCCACCGGGTCACCGTCCAGAAGCAACCCGATCTCGATCCGGTAATCCGCCTGAATGTCGACCATTCGAAGCCGGATCGGCACATTCTCGGGTACGCTGATCGGATCGGGCTGTTCCTTGCCGTTGACTGTGACGGTACCGGTTTGATAGCCGTTGCCCCCAACCACTATCAGCCGCTCCAGCTCGGGTTGCCAGGTTGCCGGGTCCACTACCAGCAGTGCGCCGAAGAGACCGCCATCGATCTGGTGCAACTCGTTGCTGTGGGCGTGGTAGATGTAGGTACCCGCCCTGGGGGGCGTGAATCGGGCCACGAACGAATCGCCGGGTTCGATCGCGGGCACGATGTCGGGCAGCCCGCCGCTCCAGCCAGGCACCCCATCACTCCGGCTCGGCAACTCCATTCCGTGCCAATGCACCGCGGTTGGGGCACGAAGCCGATTGACCACCGTTATCTCGACCGGTTCACCCCGATTCAGGACCAGCACTGGGGAGATGATCGGGAAGGAGTCCAGCGGCTGGTCCAGCTCCGGCAACAGGTACCTGAAGCCCTCGATGTTGCCGCTGTAGACACTGTCCCGCGCGACCGCCAGCATCCTGATCTTGCGCGCTCCCACGGCCTGATCGACCCGGCGAGCCGCACCAACGCGCGGCTTGATCCGGATCCGCATCAGCATTCCCCGCATACCGTGCACACTGTGGTCCACACTCAGGGGCGAGCCGGGGTCCGTCGGTTCGGGGACCTGCTCGGTGGAGAGAAAGTGCGACGTGTGATATGCAAAATGGCAGTGTAGCGCCCAGTTGCCGGGTTCCTGGGGAATGTATCTCGCAGCGAAGGTGCCGCCGGGAAGCATCAACTCGGTCACGACTTCCTGTTCCCAGGTTGCCGAGTCGGCGACCAGTGATCCTCGGCGGGTGACCACGAAGTGGTCGCCGTGGAGATGAATCGGATGTGCGTCGTGCGAGGCGTTTATCCATCGCCAGTGCAGGGTGTCGCCCTGCTGGGCCTCGATCAACTTGTTGTGCGGAAACGATCGCCCGTTGATGACGAACCAATCCTTGGGCACGAACGGAGCACCCACGGAAGAATCGACTGGCACGTGCCAGCTTGATGCGACGAATACCTGGTCGTCGTCGGGGTCACCGGGACCATCCACTATCAGGGCCCCGGCAAGCAGGGCCTCGTCAGGCGGCACCAGGTCCTCGTCGTCCGATCCCCACGCGAATGCATAGAAGTACGTGCCCGGTGCGCCGGCAGCGAAGATGATGGTGGTGTCGCGTCCAGGCGCGATCGAGATGCCGTCGACTCCGCCGGGTCGGGTGCCTAGTCCGATCACCTGCAGGGTCGAATCGGAGCGGGGATTCTCCACCGTGACCCGAAACACGGTCGAGCCGTTGCCACGAAGCAGCGGTCCAGGGATCATTGCGGCACCACCATCTGCGGCGATTGCCCAAACCAACGCGCCCGGATCGTCGCTTGTTTCCGGATACCACATCGCCTGAACCGGACGCAGTGCGACAGACACCGTGTCCCCGGTCCGGGTGCCGACTGGGTTGTTGTTGTCGTGAATCTGTGCCACCGGTGGTTCTGAGGTTGTGCAAGCGGCCAGTAGGGAGGCCAGGGCAGGCAACCGGTGGCGCATTGTGGACTCCGGGTGGGTGACATTGGAAGTTCCACGAAACCTCAAGACCGTCAAGTCCCAAGGAGGCGGACTGCGCCATTCCCTCCACGCCCCCGACGGGGTACACTTGGAAACACTTCAAAAAATCAACAGCGAGGGCGCGATGGCATCCGTCAAGGAACTGCTGACCCGCAAGAAGGGCGACCTGCTGGTCGTCTCCCCCGAGACCACGGTCCTCGAGGCCGCCGAGCTGATGAACACGCACGGCACCGGCAGCGTGCTGGTGACCGAAAATGATTGCCTGGTGGGGATCTTTACCGAGCGCGACCTGATGCGGCGGGTGGTGGCAGCTCACCGCGACCCTGCAGCCACGCCGCTTCGCGACGTGATGACCACTGCACTGGTAACCTGCACGCCCGAAGCGACTACCAACGACTGTGGCGCCCTGATGAGCGAACGCCGGATCCGGCACCTGCCAGTGGTCGAACAGGACAAGGTGCAGGGCGTGGTGACCACCGGCGACCTGCTGGCGCACGAGCTGCGCGAGAAGGAAGCGGCAATCCAGCAACTCGAGGCATTCGTATTCTATGTGAGGCAGTAGCGGCTGGCCGCCGACGACACTGATCGTGATCAGGGCGCCGAGTAACTCGCCTCGATCGCCTTGATCGACGTGTCGGGCCAGTCGACCCGCCTGGGAGCCCCGGGTCCCAGGCTGCGCATCCGGATCCTGCCGTCGGCGATCCAGCCGACGGCGTCATCTCCCCACCTGAACGGCGCCGCTCCGGCGGAATCGAGTCTGATCGGCTCACCGTCCGAACCCACGACACACACCCCGCCATCCTCACAGATCTCCGCTCGGGCGAACGCGGGCCTGCCGAGCAGCACCATCAAGGCGCTGTCGGCGATGGCATCCTCCGGCGATACCAGGCTGACCTCGAGCCCTGCCGGTGGCGCAGTCACTCGCCAGCGGCCGCGTTCGGTCTGCGCGTAGATCGCCGCCTCGTCGCTGCTCCAGCCGATGGTTTCGATGGCGCCCGCTTCAGGCGGGAGCTCGAGTATCCGTTCGGCGCCATTCAGGAGATTCATCACCACCAGGTCCTCGCCGGGCTGCCGGCCTCGATCGCGCACGAAGGCGACCTGGACGCCGCTCGCGCCGAGTCGTGGCAATGATTCGCCGAGCGTGGTGAAGGTGAACTGGATCGGCTCGCCACCGGTGGGTGGGACCGCGAAGAGATCGATCGAGTTGCCGCGCCCCTTCGCGGTGAAGACGATCAGCTCGTCCTCGCCCAGCTCGAAGCTGCGCGATACCGGCGAGAAACCACAGGCAGCGGTGGCAAGCAGAACCAGCGGCAGCAACGAGGTGCGTGAGATCATTCCGAATACTACCGCAACCGGCCAGCGGCGGTACCTTTCGTGCTGTCCCCCATCCACAAGCCGACCTGCACGAAGGGACCATCCGGATGTTCCAGAGGATTCCTGTCGCCGCCGCGCTTGCGCTGCTGACTATGGTGTCGCCGTCGCCATTGATCGCCCAGGGCGCCCCACTGTCACCGGCGACCACCGCCAGGATCTCGGCGATCGAATCCAGGGTTATTGCCTGGCGTCGCGACATTCACCAGCATCCCGAGCTCGGCAACCGCGAGTTCCGAACCGCCGCACTGGTTGCGAGACACCTGCGCGCGCTGGATATCGAAGTGGATACCGGGATCGCCCACACCGGGGTCGTGGGCGTGCTGAGGGGCGGCAAGCCTGGCCCGGTCGTGCTGCTCCGCGCAGATATGGACGCCCTCCCGGTGACCGAGCGCAATGACCTGCCGTTCCGTTCGCAGGTGCGCACGATGTACAACGGCGAGGAAGTCGGCGTGATGCACGCGTGCGGTCACGACACGCACGTGGCCATCCTTATGGGTGCCGCGGAGATCCTCGCCGGAATGCGCGAGGAGCTGGCAGGGACAATCAAGTTCGTGTTCCAGCCGGCAGAGGAGGGTGCACCGTACGGCGAGGAGGGCGGCGCCGAGCTGATGGTGCGCGAGGGAATCCTCGAAGAACCGGAGGTGGACGCGGCGTTTGCGCTCCACATCTCGTCGCTGGAACCGTCGGGACACCTGGTCTACACCCGGGGTGGCACCTGGGCCAGCTCCGATGACTTCCGGATCCTGATCACCGGTCGGCAGGCGCACGGAGCATACCCTTGGCGCGGAGTAGACCCGGTGGTGGTGTCGGCCCACGTCATCACCGGGTTGCAGACGATCGTGTCACGCGGGATGAATCTTGCCGCCAATCCATCGGTGGTCACGGTCGGCAAGATTTCCGGCGGCAACCGCTCCAACATCATCCCGGAGCAGGTGGAGCTGATCGGAACGGTGCGGGCGCTGACTGTGGACGACCGGACCGAGTTGCACCAGCGGCTCCGCAGCATCGCCACCGGGATCGCCGAGGGTATGGGTGCGACAGCCGAGGTGTCGGTGCCGTATTCCGGCGGTTATCCGGTGACCACCAACGATGACGAGGTTCTGTCGCTGATGATCCCGGTGCTGGAGGCGGTGGCCGGTCCCGGTCGCGCGCGCGAGGTACCGGCTCGTCTCGGCGCCGAGGATTTTGCCTTCATCGCGCAGGAGGTTCCGTCGCTGTACATCCAGCTCGGCGGAATGCCGCCGGGGATCGATCCGGCCACGGCGCCGGCCCATCACACTCCGGATTTCATCATCGATGAGAGCGCACTGATCACCGGTGTCGAGGCGATGGTTGCGATGACGATGCGCTACCTGGAAGTGGCACGATGAATCGGATCGCCTTGCGGCTGGTGATGACGCTCCTGGCCAGCGCCGTGCTGGTACCCGCTGCATCGGCCCAACTCTGGCAACAAGTGGAGGTGATCCGCACCGCGCACGGGGTGCCGCATATCCGGGCCGAAAACCTCGAGGCGGCGGGCTACGCGCTGGCCTGGATGCAGCTCGAGGATCACGGCCCCAGAACGGCGCTAGGACTGCTGCGAAGCAGCGGCCGGATGGGGATGCTGTTCGGTGAGGACAGTATCGATGCGGACTTCGCCAGCCACGCCGCGCGCCAGCGACTGGCTGCCACCTGGCACTTGCTGGACCAGCAGACACGCGACTTCTACGACGGTTTCGCCGCCGGAATCAATCGGTATGTGGAACTGTACCCGGAGGAGTTTCCGGAGCAGATGCCGACCGATTTCGGTGGGCGCGACGTGGCGGCGCGCGACGTCAACATCGCCAGCGCCGGTCGAGCGCGCGGCCTGGTTGCCCGGATGAGGCGTGCCGATTCGATCGAGGCGGCACATCCGGATGTCGGCTCCAATGCGTGGGCCATCGCGCCATCGCGGAGCAGTTCGGGCAACGCAATGCTGCTGCGCAACCCGCACCTGAGCTGGACCGCAGGATATTACGAGGCCCACGTGACGGTGCCGGGTGTGATCGATTTCTACGGCGACTTCCGCATCGGCGGGCCATTCGGGGTGATCAGCGGATTCAACCGCCACCTGGGCTGGGCCACCACCAACAACAACCAGGATCTCGACGAGGTCTACGCGCTGACGGCCGATCCGGCCCGCCCGGATCACTTCCTGCTCGACGGGACATCGGTGCCGCTCGAGCGCACGCTGGTGACGCTGCCGTTCCGCAACGGCGACGCAACATCGACCGTCACCAGGGAACGATGGTCGACGCCGTTCGGGCCGGTGATCCATCGCGACCACGGCAAGGTGTATGTGCTGAAGGCGGCAGGTGACGGCGAGTTCCGTGCCGGTGAGCAATTCCTGCGGATGATGCGGGCAGCGTCGCTGGCCGAGTGGCGCGAGGCGATGCAGATCCGGGCGCGAATGACCTCCAACTTCACCTATGCAGATCGCGACGGCAACATCCTTTACCTGTGGAACGCCGCGCTGCCGAACCTGCCGCACCCTCCTGGTGGTGACACCCTGGCAATCGAGGTGAGCCGGAGCGAGCAGATCTGGTCGCGTTATGTGCCGCTCGACTCGTTGCCGCAGTTCCTCAATCCGCGGGGTGGCTATGTCCACAACGAGAACTCGTCGCCACACTTCACCAATGTGGTCGAGCCGATCGACACCACCAACGCCTACCCCAACTTCGAACCCCCCTCGTTCTCGCTTCGCAGCCAGCTCGGCCTCGACCTGGTTGCCGGTCGCGACCGGATCTCGCTCGAGGAGATGATTCGCCGCAAGCACAGCTACCGGATGATGCTGGCGGAGCGGATCAAGCCCGACTTGCTGAGTGCAGTGCGGGCTGCTGCCGTCGACTCGCTGGCCGATGCTGCGCGCGTGCTGGAGCAGTGGGACGATACCGCGTCACCGGATGCCCGTGGCGCGGTGCTGTTCGAAGCCTGGTGGCAGCGCTATTCGCGTGGTCATCCGGATTCGCTCCGCTACGCCCGGATCTGGACCGCCAGCGATCCGTTCATCACCCCCGCCGGGCTGGCGGATCCCGGTCGAGCGGTGAGCGCGCTGGCCGATGCGGTCGCCGATGTGACCGAGCGTTGGGGCGGCATCGACGTGGCCTGGGGCGAGGTGCACCGGGTGCGTCGGGGCGACGTTGATGTTCCGGTGGGCGGTTGTCCCAGCGCGATGGGGTGTTTCAGGACCCTGTCATACTCGAGTGCGGATGACGGCAAGCGGGTCGCGTCGGTGGGAGACGCGTGGGTACTGGCGGTCGAGTTCGCTGACACGCCGAGGGCGTATTCGATCCTGGCATACGGGCAGAGCCCTGATCCGGAGTCGCCCTGGCACGCTGACCAGGCGGCGATGTTCGCTCGTGGCGAGATGAAGCCGGTGGCATTCACCGCAGCCGACATCGAGGCGCAGGCAGTGGTCCGATTCCGTCCGGGAGAGCAGCGGCGTGATTGAGCGCATCGGGCTGGTTCTGGTTGCGGGGTTGTTGCTGCCGACGGTGTCAGCGGCTCAGCGGGGCGACATCCGCATCGTCGGCGGCAATGTGCACGACGGCAACGGTGGCGCACCACGAGTTGCTGATGTGGTCATCCGGGGTGACCGGATCGTGTTCATCGGCGATGCGTCGGGTTGGACAGTCACCACCAGCATCGATGCGCGCGGCAAGGTGGTGTCACCCGGGTACATCGATCCGCACATTCACGCCGGTGGTGACCTTGCCAGCCGTGACCGGTCGGTGCGCCAGGCACCCTTCGCGCTGATGCAGGGGGTCACCACGGTGATCACCGGCAACGACGGCCAGGGTTCGGCGGCGGTGGCAGCAACGCTGGCCCGCTACGCCACCGATTCGATCGGCCCCAACGCGGCGCTGCTGGTGGGGCACGGCAACGTGCGCGGCCAGGTTGTCGGCCGCGACGATCGGGCGGCCTCGGCAGCCGAGCTGGCACGAATGGAGGCGCTGGTCGACAGCGCGATGCGGGGCGGTGCACTGGGACTGTCGAGCGGACTGTACTACGCCCCGGGCAGCTTCGCGTCGACCGATGAAGTGGCAGCACTGGCCGCGGTGGCGGCGCGGCACGGCGGGATATACGACAGTCATATCCGCGACGAAAGCAGCTACTCGATCGGCCTGCTGGCGGCGATCACCGAGGCGCTGGACATCGGTCGCAGGACAGGGGTGCGTGTCAACATCTCCCACATCAAGGCGCTGGGTGTCGACGTGCACGGCCAGGCGGCACGGATCATCGCCCTGGTCAACGAGGCGATCGCCGAAGGCGTCGAAGTCACCGCCGACCAGTACCCTTGGACAGCGTCGAGCACCGGATTGTCTGCCGCACTGCTGCCGCGCTGGGCTGAGGCCGGTGGCCGCGATTCGCTGCTGGCAAGATTCCTGGATCGGACCACTTCCGACCGGATCGCCGAGGAAATGCGGGAAAACTTGCGGCGACGCGGCGGTGCGGCATCGCTGCTGCTCACACGCACCTCGATTCCCGAACCGGCGCGTTCGCTGATAACCGGAAGCACCCTGGAGGAGCGGGCCAGATGGGTGGGTCGCGATCCCGTCAACGCAGCAATCGGCATCATCCGGGACGGCGGTGCCAGCGTGGCCTCGTTCAATATGATCGAGGACGACATCGAAATGCTGATGCAACAGCCGTGGGTGATGACCGGATCCGACGGATCGGCTGGCCACCCGCGCAAGTACGCCACCTATCCGCGCAAGCTGCGGCACTACGTGATCGATCGCGGGGTGATCACGCTGGAACGGATGATCCAGGCCTCGACCAGCCAGGTGGCCGACGCATTCGGGATCGCCGACCGCGGCCGGATCTGTGAGGGATGTTTCGCGGACGTCATCGTGTTCGATCCCGCGGAGATCCGCGAGAACGCCACCTACACCGAACCCGCACTGCTGGCGGAGGGGATGAGCTGGGTGCTGGTCAATGGCGTGCCGGTGGTCGCCGACGGGGTGATGACCGATGCGTTGCCGGGCCGGGGGGTGAGGCGTGGCGGTTAGCCTGCCGACGCCTCACGCGCGCCCGGGGTGCTCGGTCGGAAAGACGGGTCTGGCCCTACTGCAATCTTTCCCGGAAGAATCCATCGATATCGGCCTGCGCTCTTGCGGCCTCGGCGGTGCCGTGGCCATTGCGGCCCGGCTTGAGGAAGCCGTGTCCGGTGCCGAGGTATGAATCGGCCTTGAACCACTTGCCGGCGGCGTTCATCTGGCGGACGATGTCGGGCAGCGAATTGTTGACTCGACCGTCGTTCTGGCCATAAACGCCCAGCACCGGTGCCTCGACGCTCGCCAGCATCGCCGTGTCGGCCAGCGGCCCGTAGCACACCACCGCGGCCTTGAGCTGCGGGTTGTGGGCGGCATAGTTCCACACCGTGCCACCGCCCCAGCAGAAGCCGATGGTGCCGATATTGCCGACCTCGGTTGCCGGCTGGGCGTTGATCCAGTTCCAGGTGGCGTCGAGGTCGTCGAGGACACCATCCCTGGGCAGTGTCGACACCAGACGACGGGCGGAGTCGCCCATCGCCTCGGTGGAGCCGTAGCGGGACGAGAGCAGGTCGGGCGCGATCGCCACGTAGCCCTTGCCGGCGTAGTCGTCGGCCACCGAGCGCTCCCATTCGGTGAGGCCGAAGATCTCGTGGATCACGATGATGGCCGGCGCGCGACCGGCGCGCTCGGGGTATGCGACGTAGGCCCGGACGGTGTCGCCGGCGTCGTTGGCGTAGGCCACCCACTCGCCGTGCGTGGTCACCGGTTCGGCGTTGATGGCCTCGGTCCGGTCGCCGGCGGCCAGGAGCCAGCCGGCTCCGGCTCCGAGTGCCACGAGGATGACGGCGGCGGCGATCCTGGCTGGATGTTGCATCGGAGACTCCCGGTGTCGGTTGATTCAAAGGTACCGATGTTGAGGTGACGATGATGATCCGGCGTCAGAGCAGGGCCGGCCGGGGCGATGCCGCAATCTGAAACATCGTATCCCCGGATCGCGTATCATCCCGCTGGCCTCAGGGCCGCGGTCCCCGTATTGTTTGGGTCCCCGCAAGAGCGCGTCCCGATGGGTCGCGCGTGTCATCCACCGGAGTTGCCGTCGTGGTGAAGAGTCTCCCGAACAATGTTGTGGCCGCCGTCGCGCTGGTCCTGTTGACCGCCTGCAGCAGTGCTCCCGATCCAGTGGTGCGGCCGGCGCCGACCAGTGCCCCGCGCACCGAAGCGGAGAGTCGGGCGGCGGCGATCGCGCGGGCGCGGGCCGATTCGGCTCGCCTGCCGTACACCAGGGCCGACATCGACTTTATGACCGGGATGATCCATCATCACGCCCAGGCGATCCAGATGGCCGGCCTGGTCGCCGATCGGACCGCCTCGCCCGAGATCCGGACCCTGTCCGGGCGGATCATTTCGGCTCAGGAAGACGAGATCGGGATTATGACCCGTTGGCTGGAGGACCGCCTGCAGCCGGTGCCAGACTGGCGTTCGGAGGCAGCCGGTCACGCCGGTCACGGCGGCCACGCTGCGGTTCAAATGCCGGGAATGCTGAGCAGCGAGGAGATGGCGGCGCTCACTGCGGCCAAGGGGCGCGAGTTCGACGAATTGTTTCTGCGGGGAATGATCAAGCACCACGAGGGTGCCACCGAAATGGTGAAGCAACTCTTCGACACACCGGGTGCTGGTCAGGACGAGATGATCTTCCGGTTTGCGACCGACGTGAACGTCGATCAGCGAACCGAGATCAATCGGATGGAGAGGATGCTTTTCGACGTGCTGTTGGACAGTTGATGTCCTGGGCCGGCGTGCCGGTCACTTTTTTCCCACCAGAGGAGTCCGAAATGCTTCGTGCGTCCGTTCCTCACCGGCTCCGTGTGAGCCTCCAACGACGTGTGGCTCCGGCCGCGCTGGCGGCGGGCCTGGTTGCCCTGTCGGCGTGTTCTTCCGGCAGCACCGCCCAGCCCGGCGTATCGCCGATGCCGGAGCGCGCGTCCCGCGCTGCTCCCAGCCCGGATCGCCGGATCGGCCTGGCCGCCGGTATGTACGACGCCGGTGTGGCCACCTGGAATATGAAGCTGGTGTCGACCACGCCTTCGCCCGAGCGGTTCGAGGGCGTGACCAACTCGGATCTTGCGTTCACCGGCAATTACGCGATCCAGGGCAACTACAACGGTTTCCAGGTCTGGGACATTTCCAACCCGGCTCGGCCGACGATTGTCACGGCGTTCTATTGCCCGGCGTCCCAGAGCGACGTGTCGGTCTACAAGAACCTGCTGTTCGTTTCGGGAGAGGGCAACTCGGGCCGGCTCGATTGCGGTGACCAGGGAATCAGCGAGCGGGTCAGCCACGATCGACTTCGCGGCATCCGCATCTTCGACATCACCGACGTGCGCAATCCGAAGTACATCGCCAACGTCCAGACCTGTCGCGGTTCGCACACCCACACCGTGCTGGCCGATCCCGACGATCGCGACAACGTGTACATCTACGTGTCAGGCTCCGCGGGCATCCGTCCCGAGGAGGAACTGCCCGGCTGCACCAGCGGTCGCACCGGCGAGAACCCCAACACGGCCGAGTTCCGGATCGAAGTGATCAAGGTGCCGCTGGCCGATCCCACCAAGGCGGCTATCGTGTCGTCGCCCAGAATCTTCGAGGACATCCCGGCACCGCCGCGTCGCACCGCGACCTCGCCGGCCGACGTGGAAGCTCAGCGTCGCCAGGCGGAGGCGGATCGCGCCGCGATCGCCGCCGGTGCATTCACCGCCGAGATCGGTGGCCAGACCCGGGTGCTGCCGGCCCGGATGATCCAGCCGATGCTGGACAGCGTGGTCAAGGCCAGGGGTGGCACCGGTGCGGCCACTGCTGCCGACAGCGCCGCGCTGCGCACCGCCCTGCCGGACCTCATTGCCCAGATGATGGGCCAGCCCCGGCGCGGCGGCCGGGCCGGTCCTCCTCCGGGGCCGACCCAGTGCCACGACATCACCGTGTACCCGGCGATCGGCCTGGCCGGCGGTGCCTGCGAGGGCTACGGTCTGCTGCTCGACATTTCCGACCCTGCCAACCCACGCCGGATCGACGCTGTCGCCGACACCAACTTCTCGTACTGGCACAACGCCACGTTCAGCAATGACGGCAGCACGGTGGTGTTCGGTGACGAGTGGGGTGGTGGCGGCGGCGCTCGTTGCCGTGCGCTCGATCCCAAGGAGTGGGGTGGCGACGCGATCTTCAGCATCGTCGACGGCAAGCTGCAGTTCCAGAGCTACTACAAGCTGCCGGTGGCCCAGACCGACCAGGAAAACTGCGTCGCTCACAACGGGTCGCTGCTGCCGATCCCCGGTCGCGACGTGATGGTGCAGTCGTGGTATCAGGGTGGCGTGTCGGTGTTTGACTTCACCGATCCCAAGAACCCGGTCGAGATTGCCTACTTCGACCGCGGCCCGTATGACGCCAACCGGATGGTGGGTGGCGGCACGTGGTCGGTGTACTGGTACAACGGAGTGCTGGTCAGCTCGGAGATGATGCGCGGTCTCGACATCCTCGAACTGACGCCCAGCGCCTGGGTGTCGCAGAACGAGCTCGACGCAGCCCGGTCGGTGCACCTGGACTACCTCAACGCCCAGGGCCAGCCGCACTTTACGTGGGCGCCGAGCTTCACGCTCTCTCGCGCCTACCTCGACCAGCTCGAGCGCGACAACGGGATGCAATACAACCGCGTCATCGGTGTCCGTGAACAGCTCCAGGCGGCGGAGCGGATGGGTGGCAGTGATGCCCGGAACGCACTGAACTCGCTGGCCCGCGATCTCGACCGCGACGCCCAGAGCGCGCGCGACGGCGCCAAGGTCCGGCTGCTGGCCAAGAGCCTGCGGGATCTCGCCGCGCGACAGTAGGAGAGCGAGAGAGCGAAAAAGCGAGAAAGCGAGAAAGCTGGTTCGGTGGAGGCATACTCTCCTCACACCGCACCAGCTTTCTCGCCTTTTCGCTTTCTCGCTCTCTCGCTTTCTCGCTTTCTCGCTTTCTCGCTTTCTCAGCTCCTGGGATCCAGGATCTTCTCGATCTCCGACCGCACGTCAGCGAGGTGCACTCGGGTCATCGTGTTGGCTGCCCGGCCCTGGGCCCTGGCTGCCATCTGGTCGATGGTGCGCAGTTCGGCCTTGAGCATCGCGCGGACATCGTTGCCCCATTGCGGAATCCCGGCGGCTGCGAATGCCGACTGGGAACCGGAGGGCGGTGGTGGCGGATTGAGCTCGTTGTCCACCCGGTCGAGGAAGGCCCGCTGCAGGTTGCGGCGGTACACGT
Source organism: uncultured bacterium (assembly GCA_965651205.1). GTDB lineage: Bacteria > Gemmatimonadota > Gemmatimonadetes > Gemmatimonadales > GWC2-71-9 > Palsa-1233. The sequence goes on along the minus strand of CBFGRM010000017.1, from coordinate 20,911 downwards.
CCACATTCACCGAGCGATCGTCCAGCTCGCTCCAGACGCCGTCACGCAGGTCGGCGATGTACTCCGCCAGCGTGTAGGTGTCGCCGTCGAGCATCGCATCGTACTCCACCAGCGTGTTGAGCTTCGACGGCTGGAGCAGGCTGGCGAACAGCGATGTCTGGGCATCGCGGATCCGGTCGACGGCGCCGCGCGCCTCGATCCGCCAGAGGATCTCCTGGTCGAGGAACATCGTCGGAACCTGGAACGCATTCTCGGCGAGGAACCGCACCGCTTCGCGCTGGCGTGCCTCGCTCACCGGCTCGAACCGCCTGCCGGTGCCGTACTTCTCCTGGGTGATCGCCCCGCCAACCACGGCGGCCACGTGACGCATATAGCGGCCCCACTGGCCCACCGCGGCGCCGTACATCGACGTCAGCAGATCGTAGTCGTCACCGGGCTTCTCGGTGGCGGCCAGCATAGAGTTCATCACCCGCTGGAGGTTGCGGAGGCCGAGCTCGGTGGCGCGCACCGCGTCGGCATCACCGACTGCCTCGGTGAGGTTCTCGGGGTCGTTGGGCGCACCCGAGGTGCTGAAGCGGAACCAGGGAATGCTGTCCTGTTCGCGCGCCCAGCGATCGAGCGTTGCCATCTCCGCCTCGGGAGTAGCAGCGTCGAGGATCGGGCGGTAGCCCCAGCGCACCGCGAACTTGTCATACGGGCCGACCTGCGGGATCAGCAGGTGCGGCGGGATGCTGTCCTCGGGCTGAGCCACGTAGTTGAAGCGCGAATAGTCCATCAGCGTGGCGACGTGACCATTCATCCGCTCGAGGAAGCTGCGGCTCCGGATCGAGTCGACCGGATACATCGCCGAGGCCTTCATATTGTGCGGGAAGCCGATCGAGTGACCGATCTCGTGGGTCACCACATATTCGACCAGCCGTCCCATCAGTGAGTCCGGCAACGGCAGCACCTGCGCTCGTGGATCGAGCGGCGACACCTGGACGAAGTACCACTCGCGCTGCAGGTCCATAATGTTGTGGTACATATTGACCTCGCCCTTGAGAATCTGGCCGGTGCGAGGATCGACCACCTGTCCGCCGGTGGCATTTGCCACGGTGGACGGACGCCAGTACACGATCGAGTGACGCAGGTCGTAGATCGACCAGTCGGGGTCGTTGGCCGGGGCGTATTCACCGCGGATGGCATTGCGGAAGCCCGCGTGCTCGAAGGCGGCATTCCACTTCTCGATGCCGACCTTGACCCACGGCTTCATCCAGTCGGGTGTGGCCGGGTCGATCCAGTAGACGATCGGCTCGATCGGCTCGACGAGCTGGCCACGGCGGAACGCCGCGGTGTCCCTGGGCTCGAGCTTGAAGCGGTGGATGATCCGCTTGAGTTCCGCCTCGTGCTCGCGCGACGAGAAGTCGTAGAAGGAGGTCGAGATGAACCCGACACGCCGGTCGGCGAACCTCGGCCGCATCGGTTCGTCGGGAAGCTTGAGGAAGCTCCAGTGCATCCGCACGCTCTGGGTGCTGGGCTGCACCGATTGCGGCGCGCCTGCCGGCCGGGCCGCACCGGTCTGGGTGGCCTCGATCTCGATGTTGCGCGGGAAGGCCGAAACGTGCTCGAACCAGCTCCGCTCCTTGTTGGTGCCCTGGACGCTGCCCATCTCCTGCTTGTAGGTCAGGAACAGGTCGGTAACGTCGATCACCGCCGAGCTGTCGGTGCGGGTGCTGTCGGAGGCCTTCCACGCCGCCACGTCAAAGCGCGCGATCACCGGGCCGTTCTGGAAGCCGCGCACCTGACTGTAGAGATTCTCGGTGGAATCCATCTGCAGTCGGTAGCTGCGACTGCGCAGGATCACGTTGTCGCCGTTGCGCTCCCAGCGCACCAGCCGCTGGGCGCCGCCACCGAAGAAGCCGCCCGGATCCTGCAGGGTCGATTCGACCGCGCGCGCGATCATCATCATCTCGCTGCCGAATTCCGCGGCCGGGATCTCCAGCAGCAGCTTGTCGTCGATGCGGTGGGTGAGGAAGATGCCCGAGTCGGTCACCGCCTTGGCAGTGACGACATCCTTGTAGGGCTTGGGACCTGTGGACGAGCCGCGGCCGCCGGCCGCCCCCTGGCCCGCGCCGGCGCCTGAGGGTGATGGCGTGGTGCGCGGCGGGGTTGCCGAGGACGAGGAGCAGGCTGCCAGCCCCAGTGCGACCAGCGCGGCAAGCCCGCCCTGCCTCCACGAACGAATCGATGTCATTCGGAATCCGGGTGGTTGAGTGGAAGGTGATCGGGAACAGTGAAGGTACTACGGTTCGGGGCGGGGGAAGGTTCACGTCTACCGGACCACTGGCAGATCCAGCGTCGTTGCCGACAGGTCCACCGTGATTTCGGTGCCCGGTTCGGGCCACAGCGTGAAATCCCGGTCGCTGCCGAAGATCATCAGTGCCAGCCGCTTGCCGACCGGAATCACCTGGTCGTCGGGTTCGAGGTCGAACTCCACGTCGTAGAACTCTCCCGGCACCAGTGGCTCCGGTTCCGTCAGGGAATTGCGATTCTGCGGATCGGCCCAGCCGCGGGTGACCACCGAGAAGTTCTGCCGACCGCGCGGTGCATCGGTCCACGGCAGTGCCACCAGCCACACCGACAGGTTGGTAGCCGGCTTGCTGGCCGCCATCCGGATCCGCACCCTGGCGGTCCCCGAGATGTGCAGCGGTTCGGTCAACTCGGGCGTGGCATATAGAAGCCGATGCGGCGAGGAATCCGCACGCGCCAAGGCGGCACCGCTGGAGTCGACGTTGTCAAGCAGTGTCTCGCGCACCTGGTCGCCACGACTGGTGACCAGCTTGCCGATGCCGTTGCCACCGACACCGAGGTGATAGCGGACCACCCGCGCGGCCGGGTTGGGAAAGTCGGGGTACGCAATCGGAGCGGTGCGGGCGGAATCCTCGCGCACGATGTAGGCCCTGGGTCCGTTCTCGACCCCGTTGTCGACATCATACAGGAAGCGGCTGAACCAGCGATTCATCAGCTCGTCGGTGGGACCGCCGCCGTGGCCGCCCTGGTGCAGGTAGATCGCCGTCGGCACGCCACGCCGCTTGAGCTCCTGGTACACGTGCACGCTGTGGTTGGGCATCACGTTCCAGTCGTTGAGTCCGTGCACCATCAGCGTGGCTGCCTTGATTCCGTCGAGCTTCTCCCAGTAGTCGCGCGCCTGCCAGAAATCGTTCCAGTCGCCGCTGGCGCGATCCATTCCCGCCGCCATCTCGCCGTCACGAACATTGATGTTGCACCATTCGCGCCTGGCGGGATCGCCGCTGTTGATGAAATCGTAGAGGAAGTCGATGTCCTCACCCAGCCAGCCGCCGGGATGTCGCACCAGTCCGTTGGCGCGGTAGTAGCGATAGTACGAAGTGTTGGGAGCAATCGGCACGATGGCCGCGAGTCCCTCTACCCCGGTGGTGGCCGCGGCGATCGGCAGGGTGCCGTTGTACGACGTGCCGGTCATCCCGACCTTGCCGGTGGACCAGTCGGCGCGCACTTCCTCGCCGCCGGTGCGGGCCGAGTAGCCGCGGGCTCTACCGTTCAGCCAGTCGATCACGGCCTTGGGAGCGAGTTCCTCGTTGGGACCGCCCACCGTGGGGCAGCCCTGCGAGAGGCCGGTGCCCGGCGACTCCGAGTGGACCACCGCGAAACCTCTCGGCAGCCAGCGCGCCACCTGGCTGTTGGAAATCCTGGTCCGTTCGGGCCGCCACTCGATCGCTGGTTGCGAGGTGCGCGGTGGCGGCGCAGCACCTACTTCCTGCCTGACGTCCCAGAGGAACTCGCGCCCCGCCGAGGTGCCGGCGAAGTAGGGCGAGGTCTCATAGATCACCGGCACCCTGAGGCCTTCAGTGGCGGTCTGGCGCTGGCGGGTGACGTCGACGTGGACCCGATCGGGAACTCCGTCGCCATCGGAGTCGAACTCTGTCTCCACCCACAACTGTTGCCGGATCCACTCCGACGAATCGGCGAATGCTGGCACCACCTGCGCCTGGCCATCGCGGAAAACCGGTTGGGCCGGTGACTGCGCAGCCAATGGACGGATCGCTGCAATCAGAAGCAGGGACAGGACGAGACGAAGACCGGGCATCGGCAGGCCGTTGGTGGGAGTTGGAGGCCGTGGGGTCGGGGGATGACTAGAATGTTAATGGTGTCGCTGCCAGGCGCCCGTCGGGACGGGCCGGCCGCTGCCGCATCCAGGATCATCACTTCACGGAGCCACAATGCCGCCGCAGCGATTCCGACCTCGCCACGTCAGCCGAACCGGATTCATCACCGTCGAGCTGCCGTTCGAGGAAACTCTGGAACTGTTCACCCCGGAGGGAGAGCGGCGTTGGGTCGACGACTGGCAGCCCGACTATCTCCATCGTGCCGGCGGCGGCGACGAGATCGACACGGTGTTCCGGACCAGTCACGGAGGCGAGGAGACATTCTGGATCGTGCTCGATCACGATCTGGAGGACGGCACCATATCCTACTCGAGAATGACACCCGGATCTCGCCTGGGAACCGTGGCGGTTAGCGTCGAGGGGATCGACGAAGGTTCCTGCTGGGTGGAAGTGACTTACGAGCTGACCGCGACTTCGGACGCGGGCAACCAGACTCTCCAACGGCTCACACCGCAGGCATATCGCGCTATGCTGGCAGACTGGGAGCGGCGGATCGCAGGTCTGGCGACCTGATCAGTACCGCGACGCGCTGAGCCAGGGCAGGTAGCCCTGCTTGCGCGCCAATCGCTCCATCGCGAAGGGCGAAAGGCCTCCGGCAGAGCGTTCGATCGCTGCCGGTGCAAGGTCCCGCTCCCAGGTGACGTGACTGCCGATCGGCGTGAATCCCTTGCCACGACAGGCCTGGTCGATCAGGCAGTCGGTCCGTGAGAACAGCGCGACCGCCTCCAGTCCACGGATGTGGGCCAGCCGGACAACTGCTGCGATCACTGCCGCAGCCGCGCCACGACTGCGCGGCATCGACGCCACAGCGACGTGATGGATCCGCAGCAACCCACCGACCTGCGAAGTGGCCACGGTTGCACACGGTGCGCCGTCACGCACCGCCAACCAAAGCGCAGTGGCACCTGCATCGTGCTTTGCTCGTTCGAAATCGACCCGCCGCTCGGCGTCGACACCATCCGTGGCTTCCACCTGCTGGTGCAATTCCACCATCCTGGCCCAGTCGGCCTCCTCACGAAGCCTGATCAGCGTGGCATCGGTTCCGAGCGGTGAGGCCGGGCGGAGCAAGGCGATCTCACGGCTTGGTTGGTAGCCGAGCAGCGAGAGCGAAATCTCCAACTGGGGCGGCGGAGCGTCGAGTCGGATTCGGGACCGGCCGATCTCCAGTTCGGTCATCGCCGATTCGACCGAGACCAGCCAAGCCAGCGGGTCCGGAAGCAGCGCCGAGGTGTCGACATTCTGAACGGCTGTCGCCTCGGGAATATCTGCAAAATCGGGCATATGCAGCAGTGTCGCGCCACCCAGCGGCATTGCCCTGCTGCCGGCGGCAAGAAACGCCCTCTCACTTTCGAACAGTTCGGTCTCGTACGACATACTTGGCAGAGGCGCAACTTCCGGGCCGTATGTGACGTTGGACGCCTCGGGTGCGTCCCTCGGCGCATCCGCTTTGCCGATGTCCCCGACTGAATCCGCTCCGGAGTGCGACTACCGCCTGATTACGGGCATCGGTACAGTTATTCATAGTCAGGACAATTCCCGCCGCTGCGAGGTCTGTTCCCGATGACCACCCGTGCTTCCCGCCGACACCTGGTGATTGGTCTGGTGCTGCTCGTTGCCGTGCCCGCAGTGTGGGCGTGGACGCGGAGCGGTGGCGATGACGATCTGCGACTAACCGCCCGAGCAGAGCGGGGCGACTTCCGAGTGACCGTGACCACTTCCGGGGAATTGCAGGCGCTCTCTGCGGTGGAGATCACCGCCCCCGAGCGGGCTCAGCAGGCGGGAGTCTTCCAGATGAAGATTGCCGACCTGGTACCGGAGGGTACCGTGGTGAAGGCGGGCGACAAGGTGGCCGACCTTGATCGTTCGACGCTTGCACCGCGAATCCAGGAAGTCACCCTCGCGCTGCAGAAGGCTGCTGCGGTGTACGAACAGGCCGAACTCGACTCCACCCTCACGTTGAGCAAGGCGCGCGAGGACATCCGCACGATGGAGCTGGGTCTGGAGGAAAAGCGGCTGGCCAAGGAGCAGGCCGTTTACGAGGCACCGACAGTCAGGCGTCAGGCGGAGATCGACTACGAGAAGGCCGAGCGGGCGCTGGCGCAGGCGCGGCTGGACTACGTCACGCGCACCGAGCAGGCCAAGGCCAAGATGCGCGAGGTCGGTGCCGATATGTCGCGCGAGCAATCCAAGCTCGACGCGGTGCAGGAAGTGATGGGCCAGTTCACGATCTTTGCCCCTGCGCCAGGAATGGTGATCTATCGCAAGGAGTGGAACGGCAAGAAGCGCGGCATCGGCTCGCAGGTGTCCGCGTGGGACCCGGTGGTAGCCACACTGCCAGACCTGACCAGGATGGAATCGATCACTTACGTCAACGAGATCGACATCAAGCGACTCGCGGTGGATCAGCCGGTCAACCTTTCGCTCGACTCGGATCCCGGCAAGGTGCTGCGCGGCAAGGTCACCAAAGTGGCCAACGTGGGCGAGGAACGCCCCAACACCGACGCCAAGGTGTTCGAGGTAAGGATCGTGCTGGAGGGAAGCGATACCACACTTCGGCCCGGGATGACCACCGGCAACGTGATCGAGACATTGCATCTGCCGGATGTGCTTTCGGTGCCGATCGAGGCCGTGGACAATGCCGACGGTGTGCCGTTCGTCTATCGCAGGCGGGGCGGCGGGGTGATCCGACAAGAGGTGATCACCGGTGCGATGAATGACGAGGCGGTGGTGATCGAGGCGGGTCTTGAGGAGGGCGACGAGGTGCTTCTCGTGGCACCATCGGATGGCGCCTCGTTCGAACTGGTCCGGCTGCCTGATTCTCCGGTCAATCGCCCCACCGCTGGCGGTGACACGGCGGCAACTTCCGCAGGAGTTCCGGCCGGCGACTCGACGGCGCCTGCCCAGCCGTGACGACCCGCCCGTCCGGGCCTGCTCGCTGGTGGGCTGCCTTTGCTGCGCACGCCGGCTTCGGAATGCGCACCGCTGTCGAGGCATTGCGGCACAACACGCTGCGGGCCTTCCTCACCTCGCTGGGCATAATGTTCGGGGTGGCCTCGGTCATCGCGATGCTGGCCATCGGCAAGGGAGCCGAGCGCGAGGTGCTGGAGCAGATGCGCCTGCTGGGATCCAACAACATCGTCATCACTCCGCTGGTGGAACAGACCGAGGAAGCGGCCGGTGATGAACCCACTCGCGAGGTGAAGCGGTGGTCGCCCGGCCTGAGTTACGCCGACGCCGGAGCGATGTCGCGGCTGGCCAGTGCGGTGGACGCGGTATCCGGCGAGATCGTGTACAACACGGCCTTCACGCGTGAGGGCGTGCGCCGCACCGGCAAGGTTGTCGGAGTGGACACGGCCTACTTCCGGATGCTCAATCTCGAACTCGCGCAGGGGCATCTGTTCACTTCGCTCGAAGTGGAGCACGGCCTGCCGGTGGCGATCATCGGTCACGGGGTGCGCACCAGATTCTTCAGCACCGCCCCACCTGTCGGCAGCCGGATCAAGGTGGGTGACGTGTGGCTCACCGTGGTGGGCGTACTCGCCGACCGGAGGATCAGCGGCGAGGCGGTGCAGCGACTGGGAATTCGCGACGCCAATATGGACATCTACATCCCGGTGCACACGATGCTGCGCCGGATTCGTGATCGGGCTCAGCTCACCCAGCGTGACATCGAGATGGCGTCTCGCGCTGGCGAAGTGGTGATGATCGGGGGACAGGAAGACGAGGCCCCCGAAACGGAGGAGCAGCGCACGGAGCGCACCAACCGCAACCAGCTCGACCGGATCATCGTGCGGGTGGAGGATTCGCGACTGGTGAGTGACGTTGCCGATGTTGCCCAGCGGGCCCTGGAGCGGCGCCACAACGACGTGGTCGACTTCGAGATCACGGTGCCCGAGTTGCTGCTCCGCCAGGAGCAGCGCACCCGCCAACTGTTCAACGTGGTGCTCGGCGCGATCGCGTCGATCTCGCTGATCGTGGGCGGAATCGGGATAATGAACATTATGCTCGCATCGGTGCTGGAGCGGATCCGCGAGATCGGCGTGCGTCGCGCGGTGGGAGCAACCCAGGGCGACATCGCGACCCAGTTCCTGAGCGAGGCGGTGCTGATCTCGCTGGCGGGCGGCATTGCCGGCGTGATCCTTGGCACGCTTTTCTCCCTGGGAATCGAGCGGCTGGCCGGCATCGAAACGATCATTTCCTGGCTCTCGGTGGCAGTGGCCTTCGGGGTGTCGGTGGCGGTCGGCATCGTCTTCGGGATCGTGCCGGCTCGCCGGGCCGCGACACAGGATCCCATCACATCACTCCGGTACGAATGAGCCGATGACACGATATCTGCTGATTGTCGTGATGCTGCTGGTGCCGGCGACGGCCGTCTGCCAGACGCGCACCCTCACGCTGGCCGAGGCGATCGCCCGGGCCCAGCACGACGGTCACCAGGCGAGGGCTGCCGAGGCCAGTCGCGACGCGGCGCAGTACCGCGACCGGATGTTTGCGTCGCGCAAGCTGCCGCAATTGTCGCTCACGGGCACGGTACCGTCGTACAACAGATCGATCATCGAGGTGCAGCAACCCGACGGCAGTTCGTTGTTCCGGCCGCGACACCAGTCCAATGCCAACCTGGGGCTCACCCTGAGCCAGGAACTGCCGGTGTTCGGCGGCGACCTGTTCGTAACGTCGTCGCTGGCGCGTGTCTCGATCAGTGGGACACAGTCGATCCAGACCTGGTCGTCGACGCCGGTGCAGATCGGTATCAGGCAGGAGATCTTCAGGCCCAACGACGCCGCCTGGGACAACCGCGAGCAGGTGCTTCGCGCCGAGGCGGCAGAGCGGCAGTACCTCGAAGCCCGCGAGGAGATCGCAGTATCGGTCACCGGGTTGTTCTTCGACGTGTACAGTGCACGGATGGCGCTCCGGAATGCCGAGACCAATGTCGCCGTCAACGACACACTCTACCGGATCAACAATGGCCGGTTCGAGGTCGGCCGGATCGGCGAGAACGACCTGCTGCAGAGCGAACTGGCCTTGCTGCGCAGTCGCACCTCTCTGGATGGAACCCGGCTTGAGTACCAGCGCGCGCTGGCGGCACTGAGGCTGGGACTCAACCTGCCGCTGGGCGACTCGATCGCGGTGGAGGTGCCGACCGCAGTGCCGACGCTGATCGTCGACACCGCGGTGGCGGTGAGACAGGCGCTGCTCAACCGGGCCGCCGTGACCGAGGTGCATCTGCAGGAGGTGCAGGCTCGCCGGGCAGTCAATGCGGCACGGCTGAGCAATGGTCCCGGGGCGACCATCCAGGCCAGCCTGGGATTCAATGCCACCGGCCCGGATTTCAGTCAGGCCTACGATGGGTTGCAGGACGCCCGGCAGTTTTCGCTGGGAGTGCAGATGCCGCTGTGGCAGTGGGGAGTGCGCCGGGAGGCGGTGGCTGCGGCGAGGGCCGATGAGGCACGCGCGGTGGCACAGGGAGAACAGTCGCTGGAACAGTTGCGTCAGGATGCCCATTTCGCTGCGCTGCAGCTCGACCAGGCCAGGCGTTCGCTGGAGCTGTCGGCGAAGGCCGACACGGTGGCTGGCAAGCGATTCGAGGTGGCCTACAACCGCTACGTGATCGGCCGGATCACAATCGACAACCTCTATATGGCTCAGAGCGAGAAGGACGCCGCGTTGGCGCAGTATGTCCAGGCGCTGCGGGGCTACTGGCAGGCGTACTACCGGTTGCGGCGCCTGACCCTGTACGATTTCGAGCGGGGTGAAGTGATTCGCTGATTTCGATTGACGCCTGATTCGGCTATTCTAGGTTGATGCCCTCCAAGTCGATTCCGGAATCCCAGGTCGCGCTCCGCGCCCTCGCGGAGCGGTGGCGCACGTCGGCCCTGAAGGAGCGGCAGGCGTTCCAGACCTGGTTCCACGAGTTCTGCGACGCCCTGGGGGTGGAGCGGCCCGGCGCCGATGGCGGCGATTCCTACTGCTTCGAACTGCCGCGACGAATGATCCGGACCGACGACTCCGAGACCGTCGGATTCATCGACTGCTGGAAGGCCGGTCATTTCGCAATGGAGGCCAAGGCCTCGGGCAGCGGATTCAACGACGCCTTGCTCCGTCGCGCCTTCACTCAGCTCCACGGCTATGTACACGCGGAACACGGTACCATCCCGCCGTACCTGATGGTGGTGGATGTGCCGCACGAGTTGATCATCTGGGATGGCTGGAGCGGACGATTCGGCGGCTTCGCGCGCGGCGAGCGGATCCGCCTGGAGACGTTGCACCAGCGCCCGGAGACGATCGCGCTGCTGCACGAGATCTTCACCAATCCCGCGGCGCGCGACCCGCGTGGCAAGGCGCAACAGGTGACGCGCGAAATCGCCGGCAAGCTGGCGCAGCTCGCCGCCACGTTCGAGAATCGGGGCCATTCGCCGGAGCAGGTCGCCAGGTTCCTGATGCGCTGCGTGTTCTGCTTCTTCGCCGAAGATGTGGGATTGCTGCCGAAGAGGCTGTTTCATCGCACCCTCGAAAGCGCGCGTGACGCCGGCGGTCCCGAGCGGGTTGCGGGAGTGCTCACTTCGCTGTGGCGGACGATGGACACCGGTGGTGATTTCGGTGCCGACCTGATCGATCGCTTCAACGGGCACTTCTTCCGCAGTGTGGAGTCGCTTCCTCTGGAAGCAGACGACGTCACGCTACTGATCGAGGCGGCCGGATTCGTGTGGACCGAAGTGGAGCCGTCGATCTTCGGCACCCTGTTGGTGCGCGCTCTCGATCCCGAGGAGCGCCACCGGCTGGGCGCCGAGTACACGCCGCGCGAGTACATCGAACGGCTGGTGGAGCCGACGGTGCTGGAGCCGCTGCGTGAGCGCTGGAATGCGGTGCAGGCTCGGGTGGTGCAACTGGAACAGGCGGTGGATTCGCAACCGGCCGCCGCGTCCCGGGGCAGGAAGGCTCCCAGGCAGATCCGCGAGGCGATCGCCGAGGTGCGTGAATTCCACGCCTGGTTGCGCGGGTTGCGGTTTCTCGACCCGGCGTGCGGCAGCGGCAACTTCCTGTATGTGACGATGGCGGCGGTCAAGGAGCTCGAGCTCGAGGTGATTCGCGAGATCGAGCGGCTCGGCGCCCGCGAGGGGGTGGAGCAGACCGAGCAGATCCTGGAGGAAGTGCATCCGCGGCAGTTCCACGGCATCGAGGTGAGCTGGTGGGCGCGGGAGATCGCCGAGCTGACGCTGTGGATCGGCTATCACCAGTTCTGGCGGCGGACCCACGGTGGACGGACGCCGCCGATCCCGATCCTGGAGGACACCGGTACCATCGAGTGCAGGGATGCGATCCTGGCGTGGGACGAGATCGTGCATCGGCCGGAGCGGGACCGGCCCGATCCGACGCCGCGGATCGAGCATCCGGTGACGGGCGAGCTGGTGCCTGATCCGGAGGCGAGGTTGCCGTATATGGAGTACGTGGGTGCGCGGCCGGCGGAATGGCCGGAGGCGGATTTCATCGTGGGGAATCCGCCGTATTTGGGTAATGCTAGGATGCGGGACGCCTTTGGTGATGGGTACACTGAGTGCCTGAGGGCCGCCTACCCAGATGTTGCTGAAGGCGTTGATCTCGTCATGTATTGGTGGTTTCATGCTGCGAACGCGATTGCTGAAGGCAGGTGCATCCGCGCAGGGTTGATTACAACCAATTCTGTCGTGCAGCCGAAGAACAGAACCGTTGTAGCGTCTGGAATCGCTATGGGTGCGGTTCCGGTCTGGACCGTCCGGGATCATCCTTGGGTGGCGGAGACCGATGGGGCTGCGGTACGAGTGGCGATGTCGGTCTTGGCACGCCCCTTAGGCACCGCCCGTATCGGCCAAGTCCTCCTCGACGGCACCTTGAGCGTCACTCATATCAGCACAATCCATAGTGACCTGTCCATTTCGCACGATATCGTACGATCGACCGGAGTTGCCTTGCGCGCGAGCTCAGGACTCAGCCACCGGGGCCCCGCACTGGTCGGAAGCGGGTTTGTAGTCAAACGCGATGAGATCGAGGAGTTGCGTAGAGTGGCTGATCCGCAGGCCCAGATCCTGAAGGAACTCAGAAACGGGCGTGACCTGACTCAACGTGTACGGGGACATTGGGTGATCGATTTCGGCCTCAGGTCCGAGATCGAGGCCCGTGAATTCCCGGTACTATACGACCGTGTCAGAGCCACAGTCTACCCTGAACGGCAGGCCCAGTCAGATCCCGGAAGGAAACGCACTTGGTGGCAGTTTGGGCGATCGAACGAGGAGCTCCGCTCTGCGGTCACCTCGCTCGATCGCGTGATCGTCACGCCTATGACCGCAAAGCACCGCTTCTTTACTTGGTTGCCTGCCCACGTTGTGGCCGATCAAGGCATCATCACTATTGCCACACCGGAAGCGGAGGTCTTGGGGGTGCTGAGTTCACGCATCCATATCAGTTGGGCACTTGGCACAGGCGGGACTCTAGAAGATCGGCCAAGATATAACAACACGATCTGCTTCGATCCCTTCCCCTTTCCCGACCTGTCACAGGAGCTTCGCGACCGCATCGGCGCGCTCGCCGAGCGGCTCGACACGCATCGCAAGGACGCGCTGGCGCGTGACGCAGTGGTCACGATGACGGGGATGTACAACGTGGTGGAGAAGCTCAGGAGTGGCGAGCGGCTCACTCCCAAGGAGCGGAGGATCCACGAAATCGCGGCGTGTGGCGTGCTCCGTGATCTGCACGACGAACTCGATGCGCTGGTGGCGGAGGCGTATGGCTGGCCGTGGCCGATGGAGCGGGAGGAGATCCTGGAACGGCTGGTGGCGCTCCACGACCAGCGGGTGGAGGAGGAGCGGCGCGGGGTGATCCGCTGGCTCCGGCCCGAGTACCAGATTCCCCGGTTCGCGCCCGAGGGCGAGGAGCAGCAACCGACCGAGCTGGACCTGGACGACGCGGCCCCCCCGGCCGGGGCTGCGGCGGCCGTCCAGCGGCTCGGCTGGCCCGAGGGGGCGGTGGAGCAACTGGAGGCCATCACCGCCTTGGCTGGTCGTGGCGTGGTGACAGTGGAGGCGCTGGTCGAATGCTTCGATGGTGCCAGCAGGAAGCTGGTGGCCCGGCACCTGGAGACGCTGCAGATGTTGGGGGAGGTGTCTTCGGGCGGTGCCGATTCGTCCCCGGCCGAAGGCAAGGTCCAAAGCTGACCTCGAGAAGCTGATCGGCACCGGTTACGGCGGGAAGAGGTCCATACCCGCGTCGCGGGGTACCCTTCTCACAGCCCCGCCCGACTATCCTTAAGACCTCACGCTTATCAGGCGTGTACCCGGAACCTCGGGGCGCTTTGCAACTAGCGGTAGTCGGTTCAGATCGGGCAAGTGACTCTTGATCACTGGGTTTCCGGTCTGATTCGACGGCGGAACAGGAGGACACCACGGCCAAGTACCGTTCCGGCCCGCTGGCCGGCCAAGATCCCAGGGAAGTTCCTGCCTACGGCCTGGCCGAGGCGGCCAGGTACGTCCGGCTGCCGACGGCAACACTACGGTCGTGGATAGTGGGGCGCAGGTACCAAACCACCAAGGGCAGCCAGCGGTTCGACCCGCTGATCCGACCAGCCGATAGTGAGGGCCGTACCCTCTCGTTTATGAACCTGGTCGAGGCACACGTGCTTCGAGCGCTTCGTCGCGACCACGGGATGCAGATTCGGGACGTCCGCAAGGCGATCCTGTACGCAGAACGCGAGCTCGATATCCAGCGCCTCCTCCTCCACAAGGACCTGCGGGCGAGCGGCAAGGAGCTATTCCTCGAGCGCTACGGCGAGCTTCTATCCCTGTCGCGGAGCGATCAGATCGCGCTCAGGAGGGTCTTCGAGGACCACCTGGCCCGGGTCGAATGGGACGCCGGCCTATTCCCGATCCGGCTCTACCCATTCACTGGGTCAGATTACGGGCGACAGGACTACCGGCCAATCACCGTCGATGCCACGATCGCGTTCGGGAGACCGATCGTCGCAAGTGCAGGAGTCACGACCCAGATCATCGCCGACCGCATCGATGCAGGTGAGGCAATCGTCGATCTGGCCAGCGACTACGGGATCACGCCGGAAGAGGTGGAGGAGGCGATCCTGCTCGAACGGGCGGCCTGATGTCCGTTTATTTCACTGATCGTGACCTCGGCCGGCGCTTCCCGCAGATCCTCAGGGACGCCGGTCTTGTTGTGCAGGCCCACGACGATCACTTCAGCCCGACAACGCCGGATGCTGAGTGGATCGGAATTGTCAGTCGACACCGTTGGGTGGTGCTCACGCACGACCGGCGGATCCAATACAAGCCGAACGAGCGGAAGGCCGTCGAGCAGGCGGGAATCGCCCTGTTAGTACTGGTTGGACAGACCACCACAGCGGAGCTCGCGAGGAATTTCGTTCAGACGTTGCCTCGGATCGAGGGCTTTCTGGCTGCTCACTCAACGCCGCTCATTGCCGGCATCTATCGACCCAGTCCGGCCGAGTTGCAGCGCCGACCGAACGCGCCCGGCAGGATCGAGTTGCGCTGGCCCAAATCAAGTGGCCGTCCCTGAGCACTCACCGGTGTCGCTCACCAGCTCGGTCAAGGTCCCGGCGCAGCCCAGTGGGCCCAAGCGTTGCCCCGCACCCCTCCGCGTAGAATTGCGCCGCGCCCAGCCGAGTCCCTGGCTTGTGATCGGCGGGTCAAGTTCAGGGAGATCCCGGTGCCGGTGACCGCGCGTTTGTCCAAGGCCCTGCTACGACGGGGTCTGCCTCGCCCCGATCCGGCGGGTTATCCTAATATGATGGCTGCCTTCCCATCCCTCCGACTCCGGCTGGAGCCAGCCAACCGGGAGACGGCGTACCGGCTTTCGGTGGTCCCGCGCAACGCCCGCACGCTCAAGGCCGTCCTGCTGGTGGCGGTGATCTTCCACCTGGTCAACATCCCGAATGACCGCGCTGTCGTGCCGGATGATTCCCAGTTCCTGGTGGTGCTCACCACCAGGCTGGTGGGGGCAGCGGTCGCATTGATCGCGATCCCGTTGATCCGCAATTCGACTTCGCCACGGCGCCTGGACCTGGTCACCACGGGCTGGGGGATCGTCACCGCCATCACCGTGATCGTCTCCGCCGCAATGCTGCCGGATGATTACCTGGCCTATGCCGCGTGGAACACCCTGCTGGTGCTGGCGATGTACGTGGTGCTGCCGGCACCCATCGCGCTGCAGGCGCTGGTGGCCGTGGTGTACACGGTCGGAGAGGTGCTGGTGTTGACGAGATACCGCGAGTTCGAGGCCCACATCATCTTCGACGTTCTCACCGCGCATCTCTGCGCGCACGTGATCGGGATCGTGGCATCGTGGCAGTTGCAGCGGGCTCGACGCGACGAGTTCTCCGCGCTGTCCGAGGCGCGCCACGCCCACACGCAGGAACAGCGCGCCTGGGGCGAGCTCAAGGTGCTCCAGGGAATCCTGCCCATCTGCGCAAACTGCCGCAAGATCCGCAACGATGCCGGCGACTGGTCGCAACTCGAGGTCTACGTGCAGCATCACTCGGAGGCGCAGTTCTCGCACGGCATCTGCCCGGATTGCGAACTGAAACTGTACGGAGCGAAGTGACGGCTGGCGTCCGATGCGGCGCGGTCGAGCGTCAGTCCCGGTAGCGATTCCGTCCCGCGTGCTTTGCGCGATACAGGTTCTCGTCGGCCAGCTTGAGCAGTGCCTCGTGATCGCCGGCCCGGTCGTCGGGAAAGGTGGCCAGCCCGGCGCTGGCGGTGACGTGGATCGGGTTGCCGGGATCGCCGAAGTCGTGCTGCCCCACGCGGCGCAGCACCCGGTCGGCGAACAACCTGGCGCCAGTGCCGCCGGTTTCGGGCAGCACGATCACGAACTCCTCGCCACCGATCCGGGCGATGAAGTCCATCGTCCGCAACTCGCGCTTGAGCAGTGCGGCGAGTTCCCGCAGCACGCGGTCGCCGGCGGCGTGACCGTGGGTGTCGTTGATGCGCTTGAAGTCGTCGACGTCGATCAATGCGATCGTGACCACCTGGTCATACCGGTGCGCCCGATCCAGTTCGTCCTGGATGCGCCGCTCGAACACGCGCCGGTTGCCGACGCCGGTGAGCGGGTCGGTGTCGGCCAGTTCACGAAGTTCGGCGCCGCCCTGCAGGTCGCGCTCGTCGTACGACCTGGTGAGTGCGGTGACGGCAGCCTCGATCACCTGTTCGGCGAAGCCGAGGTCGAGCCGGTTGAGTGGTGGATCGTCGTGGGTGGTGCGCAGGAAGAACACCCCGGCGATCTCACCGCGCACCTTGAACGGCAACGAGATGACCGAGCGGGTGCGCGACGCCTGCATCTCGCTTCCCCACGTGCTGCGGACATCCTCGTACAACGGGTGCTGGCCGACGTCGGCCACCAGCACGGTCTCGCCGGTGCGCAGCGCCTGCAGTATTTCCGGGTAGCGGCCGAGATCCACGCGCAGGTCGCGCAGCGTGGGGTTCTCGTAGGCCGCGACCACGGTGCCCTCGGCGTTGTCGGCCGTGCCCAGCACCACCGAGCAGCGCGCGATCCTCAGCCCGGTCGCCACCCGCCGCACCAGGATCTGGTAGATCTCCTCGGGGTCGCGCGCGGAGTTTACCTCCTTGAGGATCTCCACCAGTTCGTTGCGCGAACGCGCCTCCGCCCGGGCACGGTTGAGCTCGCGACCCACGCGCAGGTGTGCCTTGATGCGCGAGAGCAGCTCGCGCACCCGGTAGGGTCGCTGCACCAGATCGGCGGCGGTGAGTCCCGACTGGTCGAGTGCCGCTGCCAGGAACTGCCGGTCGGCAAGCACCAGCAGCGGCGTGTCGCGGTGACCCGGATGTTCGCGCGTGGCGGCGAGTCGGCTCATCGCGGCGGCCTCGCCGTTGCCGACGTCAAGCACCAGCAGGTCGTAGACCTCCTGGTCGAGCCGTTCGTGAAGCTGCACGGTGCCGACGGCCGTCACGATGTCGTACCCGTTCTCCTTGAGCACCCACGACAGGGTGCGCGCAAGAGCGGAGTCTTCGGTGACGAGCAGCAGCCGCGGATTGAGCAGCGTCATTCGGGCACCAGTTGGGCGTAACGTACCGGGTCGACGTTGCCACCACTGAGGATCAGCGCGGTGGGTCCGTCGAGTATCAGCCTGCCCGCCAGCAGCGCCGCGACAGCGGCGGCACCCGACGGCTCGACCCGCTGACCGCGACGCGCCAGCCAGCGCATTGCGGCCACGATGTCGTCGTCGCTCACCTGCTGCGCCTCCACCCGGGAGTCGCGAATGATCGGCCAGGTGAGGTTGCCGATCGAACGGGTGAGAGTCCCATCTGCCAAGCTCGTGCCAGCGGGCAGCTCGACCGGTGCATCGGCTGCCAGGGCGCGCGACAGCTTCGGGATGTTTTCGGGTTCGACGCCCACCAGTCGCACCGGTCGGGCGGCACTCCGCACCGCCAGCGCGGCGCCGGCCAGCAGCCCGCCACCGCCGGTGGGGACCACGATGGTGGCGACCTCGGGCCAGTCCTCGAGAATCTCGAGGGTGCAGGTGGCCTGGCCGGCGATCACGTCGGGGTGGTCGAACGGGTGGATGAAGGTCAGCCGCTCGTTGGCAGCCAGTGCCTCGGCGTGGGCGAACTGTTCCGGGCCGCGGACCGCGCCAACCAGGTGGATTTCGCCACCGGCGCGCCGGATGTTGTCCTGCTTGATTGCCGGGGTGGATTCCGGCATCACCACCACCGCCCGGATGCCGAGCTGCTGGGCCGCCCAGGCGATGCCGAAGCCGTGATTGCCGCTTGAGGAGGTCACCACGCCACGGCGGCGGGCCTCGTCGCCGAGGCGACTGAGGGCGGTCCACGCGCCGCGGATCTTGAACGCGCCGATCGGCTGCAACTGCTCGGCCTTGAGGCGGACCGGGTGCTCGAAGCCGTCGACCGAGATCAACGGCGTGCGGAGAGCGACCCCTTCCAGACCGGCGCGGGCACGGGCGAGATCGGCGGCGTCGGGCATCACTCGGGGCCGTTCAGCTTTCGACCCCTGAGGATTCCTCCACCTCGGCTTCCTCACCCGATTCCTCTTCCTTCTGGATCCGGGCCACGTCGATGATCCGGTCACCCGGGTCGAGGTTCATCAGCTTGACACCCTGGGTGTTGCGACCGCTGACCCGGATTCCCTGCACCGGGCAGCGGATGATGATGCCGCCCTTGGTGATCATCATCAGCTCGTCGTCGGGCAGCACGTCCTTGAGCGCGACCAGTTCGCCGGTCTTCTCGGTGCGCTGCATCGTGATGATGCCCTTGCCGCCCCGCTTCTGCACCCGGTAGTCGGCCAGGTCGGATCGCTTGCCGATGCCCTTTTCGCTCACCACCAGCAGCTCGGCGCGCTCGTGGACCACCACCATCCCGATCACGTGGTCGCCCTTGGCGAGTTCGATTCCCTTGACGCCTGCGGTGGCGCGACCCATCTCGCGGACATCGCTCTCGTGGAACCGGATGCTCTGGCCGTGTCGGGTGGCCAGGACGATATCGTTGGTGCCGCGGGTCTTCTGCACGTCGATCAGTTCGTCGTCGTCGTCGATGTTGATCGCCTTGATGCCGACGCTGCGCACGTTGCCGTAGGCGGACAACACCGTCTTCTTGACGGTCCCCTTGCGGGTTGCGAACATCAGCCACTCGTCGTCGCTGAAGTCGCGCACCGGCACCAGGGCCGCGATCCGTTCGCCCTCGCGGATGTTGATGCAGTTGACGACCGGCTTGCCGCGTGCGGCGCGACCGCCCTGCGGGATCTCGTGCACCTTGAGCCAGTACACCGTGCCGCGGTCGGAGAAGAACATCAGGTAGTCGTGAGTCGACGCGATGAACAGGTGCTCGACCCAGTCGGTTTCCTTGGTGTCCATCCCGGTGAGTCCGCGACCACCACGGCGCTGCCTGCGATAGGTGGTCACCGGAATCCGCTTGATGTAGCCGGTGTGCGAGATGGTGATCACCATATCCTCCTCGGCGATCAGGTCCTCGACCGAGAACTCGCCCTGGTCGCGGAGGATCTCGGTGCGCCGCTCGTCGCCGAACTTGTCGCCGAGCTCGCGGACTTCGTCGACCAGGATCTTCATCCGGCGCTCGCGGGAGGCGAGGATGTCCTCCAGGTCAGCGATCGCGGCGCGCACCTCGGCGAGCTCGGCCTCGAGCTTCTCGATTTCCAGCCCGGTGAGGCGGGCCAGGCGCATATTGAGGATCGCGTCGGACTGCGCCTCGGACAGGCCGAACCGCTCGCGCAGCCGCTGGTCGGCCACGCTGGTGTCGGCCGACGAGCGGATGATCGTGATCACCTCGTCGATGTTGTCGACGGCGATCTTGAGTCCCTCGAGGATGTGCTCGCGCTTCTTCGCCTCGGCGAGGTCGAACTCGGTCCGCCGCACGATGATCTCGTGCCGATGATCGACGAAGTGCTGCAGCATCTCCTTGAGCGGCATCACCCTGGGAGCGCCATTGACCAGCGCCAGGTTGATCACGCCGAAGGTGCTCTGCATCGTGGTGTGCTTGTAGAGCTGGTTGAGCACCACCTGGCCGATCGCGTCGCGCTTGAGCTCGACCACCAGCCGCATCCCGTCCTTGTCGGACTCGTCACGAACGCCGCTGATGCCGTCGATCTTCTTTTCCGACGCCAGCTCGGCGATGTTGGCGTGCAGCGTCGCCTTGTTGACCTGGTACGGCAGCTCGGTGATGATGATCGCGTTGCGGCCGGTGCGCTCGTTCTCCTCGATGGCGACGCGGGCGCGCATTATGATCCGGCCGCGGCCGGTCTCGTAGGCCTCGCGAATCCCCTGTTCGCCGTAGATGTAGCCGCCGGTGGGGAAGTCGGGTCCGCGGATGTGCTGGCGCAGCTCGTCGACGGTGATGTCGGGGTTGTCGACCAGTGCGGCGATCGCCGAGACCACCTCGCGCAGGTTGTGAGGCGGGATGTTGGTCGCCATTCCGACCGCGATGCCGCTGGAGCCGTTGACCAGCAGCGACGGCAGCTTCGACGGCAGCACCGTCGGCTCCTCGCGCTGGTCGTCGAAGTTGGGCTGGAAGTCGACGGTGTTCTTGTCGATGTCCTCCAGCATCTCGAGCGCGACGCGGGTGAGTCGCGACTCGGTGTATCGGTATGCAGCAGCGGGGTCGCCGTCGACGGAGCCGAAATTGCCCTGTCCCTCGATCAGCGGATAGCGGAGCGAGAAGTCCTGCACCATACGCACCAGTGCGTCGTACACCGACTGGTCGCCGTGCGGATGGTACTTGCCCAGCACGTCGCCGACGACCGTCGCCGACTTCTTGAAGGCGCGGTTGGGCAGCAGCCCCAGCTCGTTCATCGCGTAGAGGATGCGGCGGTGGACGGGCTTGAGGCCGTCGCGCACGTCGGGGAGCGCGCGCGACACGATCACGCTCATCGAGTAGTTGATGAAGGACTGCTGCAGCTCGTCCTGGATCAGGCGTGGAACGATGCGTTCGCGGGAGTTCGGCGCGGTCATCGGGGTCCGGGATTCGGGAATGGACGGCGCCCGGATCGAGCCGGGCGACAACCCCGAAATATAGCCCCGAAAGGGGCCTCAGGCCAGTGGCAGGGTCCCGGTGCAAGTTGTTGGAGGTCAATGGTTTAGGGGTGCCAGCCCACTGACCGGCTCGGGGCTGAAGCTGTGGTTGGGCGGCTCGCGGCTCGCGGCTGAAGTTGTGGCTGGGCTGCTCGCGGCTGGAGTTGTGGCTGGG
>CBFGRM010000016.1:0-39520 GCA_965651205.1 uncultured bacterium | reverse complement strand
GCCCCGTGGCGTTGCCATCGGGGCGCTGGATCGGACGGGTCCGGACCGCCTAGCTCAGGTCCCTTCCCGTGCGGGCATTTTCCCGGACGGCATCGGCGGCTGGCAGGTCGGTTCGGATCTTCATAGGGCGGACACAATCGCCAGTCGACCGATGTCTGTCAAGTGATTAGCGGAGCGACGCCTCCCGGATCGCCTTGAACTCGGTGCCCTCGCGCCAGGTGGGCCACACCTCGCCATCGGCGACCCGGCGACCAACGCCGTAGAGGAGCTGCAGGTCGGCTATCGCACCCGAGAGGTCCCACGCCGGGTCGACCTCGTCGGCCGGCTTGTGGTACAGGTTGGCGGTCCAGTCGTTGCGCCGCTCCTCGCCGAAGCCAGCCGGGTGATCGATGTAGTCAGTGCCCTCGTCGGTGTAGAGTGCCGGCACTCCCTGCTTGGCAAACTCGAAGTGATCGCTGCGGTAGAAGAAGCCCTTGGCCGGTTCAGGGTCGGGCGACACGGTCCGTCCGGCCTCCGCAGCAACCGCGCCGAGCACGTCGTCCAGGCTCGAGTTGCCATACCCTATGGCCACGATGTCACGGGTGGCTCCCCAGGTGTTGAGCACATCGACGTTGATGTTGGCCAGCGTCTTCTCCAGCGGGTACAGCGGATGGTTCGCGTACCACTTGGCACCCAGGAGTCCCTGCTCCTCTGCGGTGACCGCCAGGAACACGATGCTGCGACGCGGTGCACCTTCGGCCACGAACGCGCGGGCCAGCTCGATCAGTGCCGCGGTGCCCGATGCGTTGTCGCGAGCGCCGTTGTAGATCGAGTCGCCGTCGACCGGCTCGCCGATTCCGAAGTGATCCCAGTGGGCCGTGAACACCACATACTCGTCGCGCACCGACTCATCGCTGCCGGGCAGGATGCCGACCACGTTCCGCGAACTGACGTCGCGAAGTCGCTGATCTATCCTGAAGCCGGCGGTGGCAGCGATCGGCTGAGGCACGAAGTCGCGGGAGGCCGCGCGGGCCTTGAGCGAATCGAAATCCTCACCTGCGGCGGTCAGGAGCTCGCGCACCTTGGGTTCGCTGATCCAGCCTTCCACCGCCACACGACCCTGGTTGCCGTCGGCGGAACGGGTCTCCATCCGCTCGCCACTCCAGCCCCCGCGCACAACTTCCCACGGGTAGCCGGCGGGACCGTCCTCGTGGATCACCAGCACGGCGGCGGCACCCATCTCGGTGGCGATTTCGTACTTGTAGGTCCAGCGACCGTAGTAGGTCATCGCCTCGCCGCGGAACATCGTCGAGTCGAGGCGGGCCGGATCGGCCGGATCGGGCACGGCGGGATCGTTGACCAGCATAACCACAACCTTGCCGCGCACGTCGACGTCCTTGTAATCATTCCAGTCGTACTCGGGTGCAACCACTCCGTACCCCACGAACAGCATCTCCGTCTCGGGTACCTCCACCACATCCGAGGTCCGGCGCGACACCGCCACGAAGTCGTCACGCCACTTCATCGGCAGCACCCGGCCACCGGCCCGGAAGGTCGCTACCGGTTCGCTCTCGATTCCCACCAGTTCCACCGCCTGGGTCCACGAACCGTCGGGATTGCCCGGCTGCAGGCCGGCCTCCGCAAATGCGTTCGAGAGGAATGCCACGGTCCGGGTCTCACCCTCGGTGCCGGGCGCCCGCCCCAGCAGCGAATCGTCCGCCAGCACCGCGATATCGGCCAGCAGGCGATCGGCGCTGAGGTCGGCGGCATCAGTGGATGGCGAGGCACAGGCGGCAACGGCCAGGAGCGGCAGCAGGCGGCGCATCTGGGGATCCTTTGCTCGGGAAATCGTGGCGGAGGCGCCCCAATTCTAGCTCCCGGCCACATAGGGGCCAAGTCGCAACCGTGCAAACCATCGCTGGCCGTGCTAGGATTCCCGCTCTATGACCACCGACATCTTCGTGGCTCGGCAGCCGATCTTCAACGGGGATCGGCGGGTCACTGCGTACGAGCTCCACCATCGCACCGGACGCCTGCCGGGCTTCCGCGACGGCGAGAATCCGGTCGCAAGCCTCCAGTTGCTCGACAACGCCATCCTCGGCATCGGGCTGGACCTGCTGATCGGCAAGCGCACCGGCCTGCTCACTGTGCCGCCGGAGGCAATGATCGGCGGGCAGGTCACCGCGTTGCCAAGCGAACGGATCGTGCTGCACATCACTTCACCCGAAAACCACGACCCGGCCCTGGTGGAGGCGTGCCGGTCTGCACGTGCGGGCGGATTCCGGCTGGCGATCACCGAGGGCGCCTCTGAAACATCTCCCGCGCTGCTCGAGCAGGCAGACTTCGTGAGCCTCGACTTCCGCCGCTACGCCGGCGAGCAGCGGCAGGCAGCGGCCGACCGCCTGCGGGGCAACGGTCGTCAGTTGCTGGCCAAGCACCTGACATCGTACGCCGACTTCTACGAGGCACAGGCTGCCGGGTTCGGCTACTTCCAGGGACCGTTCTTCTGCGAGCCCGAGCTGTTCACCACGCGCGAGCTGAATGCAACCGCTCATTCGATGGCGATGCTGATCGCGGAAGTGAATCGCCCCGAGCTCGACCTGGATTCGCTCGAGGAACTGATCCGGCGCGACGTCGCCCTGTCGGTCAAGCTGCTCCGGTACCTGCAATCGGCCGGCCTGGGGTGGCGTCACGAGGTGAGCACCATCGGCCAGGCGCTTCGGATCCTCGGCCAGCAACCGACTCGCAAGTGGGCCTCGCTGGTCGCGATGACGATGATTCCAGTAGTGAAGCCGCGCGAACTGTTCACTACCTCACTCGTGCGGGCCCAGTTCTGCGAGGAGATCGGCACGACGACCCTGGGCGAATCGAAGCGGGCCGAATTGTTCCTGGTGGGCCTGCTGTCGACGCTGGAGGCGTTGCTCGATCGACCGATGTCGATGCTGACCCAGGGAATGGGCCTGTCCAACGAAGCCACCGCTGCGCTACTGGGCGAGACATCGCCGCTCACACCCTGGCTGCAGTTGTCGGTGGCCTACGACCAGGGCGACTGGGACACCGTCGACCGCCTGGCGACAACGCTCGGCGTCGAGCCCTCGGCACTGCCGGAAGCGTATCACCGGACCATTGCGTGGGTGGCAGACGTCACCGCGATGGAGTAGCGCGCTCAGTAGCCGAACACCACTCCCGCCGGACGCCTGCCGAGCTGGTCGTCGAGAATGTCGAAGTGGGCCAGGGACAGTTCGGCGGGATGGGCCACCCCGCAGGCCCGGCTCAGTTCAAGCAGTTCCTGCCTCAACGTGACGATGTAGTTGGCAAAGTGTTGCGACTGGGAATCCGGATCGAGACCTCGGGTGAGTCGCGGATTGTGGGTCGCGACGCCGGTGGGACACCGACCCGTGTGGCACTCCTGGGCCTGAATGCAGCCCACCGCCATCATCGACTCGCGTCCCAGGTTGATCAGGTCGCATCCCAGCCCCATTGCCAGCGCGGCGCGGGCCGGGAAGCCGAGTCGCCCGGATCCGATCCATACCACCCGATCCACCGCGCCGGCCGACGCGAAGATCCGATGCACCGTCGACATCGCGATCCAGAACGGCAGCGAGACGTGATCGGTGAATGTCAGTGGCCCGGCACCGGTGCCACCCTCGCCACCATCGATGGTGATGAAATCCACGCCGCGGTCGCCGGCCGCCATCCGGGCCGCCAACTCGTGCCAGAATCGCTCCTCACCGACGGCCGACTTGATCCCCACCGGCAGCCCGGAGATGTCCGCCAGCTCCTCGACGAAGTCGAGCATAGAGTCGACATCGGAGAACGCCGAGTGGTTGGAAGGGCTGAGGCAGTCGACGCCGACTTCGACACCGCGAATGCGCGCAATCTCCGGAGTCACCTTGGCGGCGGGCAGGATGCCGCCCATTCCCGGCTTGGCGCCCTGCGACAGCTTGAGCTCGATGGCACGCACCGGATGCCGGTTGATCTGTTCGAGGAAGCGGTCCCGCGAAAAGCTGCCATCGGGATTGCGGCAGCCGAAGTAGCCGGTGCCGATCTGCCAGACCAGGTCGCCACCCTGGGCGTGGTACGGCGCGATTCCGCCCTCGCCGGTGTTGTGCAGGCAGCCGGCGAGCAGTGCGCCGCGGTTGAGCGCGGTTACCGCGTTGCCCGACAGCGAACCGAAACTCATCCCCGAGATGTTGATGATCGACTGGGGGCGGAACGCCAGCCTGCGGCCGCGCTCCCCGCCCAGCAACTTGCCGCAGGGAATCGGGCAGCTCGGGTCGTAGCCCTCCACACCGGAGTGGAGCATCTCCAGCGGGAAGGTCGAGTGCTTGACGATGATGTGGTTGGGCGCGTGTTCGAGGTCGTTGTCGGTGCCGAAGCCGAAATAGTTGTTGCCTCGTCGGGCGGAGCGCTCGATCCAGTGGCGATCGTCGCGCGAGAACGGTCGTTCCTCGTTGTTGGTGGCCACGATGTACTGGCGCAGCTTGGGTCCGAGATCGCCAAGCCAGTGACGGAAGTGGCCGAGGATGGGGAAGTTGCGGAGGATCGGCTTGTCGCGTTGCATCAGGTCGTGCAGTGCCCACGCGACCAGTCCGATCAGCATCAATGCGAGGAGAATCCAACCAATCACGATTTCATTACGGCCGGAGAACTGGAGGCATATCGTGAAGATGTTCCGTCTGCAGCACGGCGGCAATGGCGCCTGCGTGACAGGTCCGAAACAGGCGCGTTGTCAATGGTTCCGATGTACCTCGTAAACCTGCAAGTCGACTCCTTGCTCCGATTCAGCGGCCGAAGCGGGCTCGCAAAGCAATACCAGCCAATTCTCCGAAAATCCGATCCTGCGACCCGGTCTGGAGCAAGGCAGTGTCGCTCCCCCCAGCACGTTCCCTTCGAAGAATTGCTCCACTCGGGTGGAGTCGCCTGCTTCTCGCACCAGCCAGACAAGTCCCTGTCGATCAAGCCAGACCCCTTGCCCCTCGAAATGCGGCAGGACCTCGCTCCGGAGTCGCTCGACGATCTGATCCACCTCTGCCTTCGGGACGCCCTCGGCAACGAGATCTGCACGCAGGCGGGCCACCTCCGCTTCATCGCGCACCCGTGGCGCCCTGGGGAACGAGGCTGTCCAGATCCTCGCGCCACCATTGGTGTACCCTGCCAGTGAAAAGGCATACCCGTCCGCAACAACATACCCTTGCGAGGTCGCTGCGAATCCGAAATGGCGTCGAAGCATTCCCGACTTGCTGGCATATGAAGCGATCAAGGACTGAAAAAAGGAGTCGGATGGTAGCAGCAGTTTCCGTTCGATCCCGCCGCCGATGGCACGGCGCCGAATCCCTTCCTGTGCCGCGCCGGAAAATGCGATGAGGTCCACCGAGTCTGATCGCACATCGAGAACGAGATCGGCCATAAGGGCCAACCTCGTCCTGTCGAGAATCTCCCCTTGCCCTGAGAGCGTGACTGCTTCCTGCCTTCCGAGGTCCAGAACCTTGAAAGTATCTCCCCGCGCCGATAAGACTCCTGCACCGCTCATCTCGTTGGGCCCTTCTCCACGTCGGATCATTCGCCGAGCGGATCCCGTCTTCGCATCGACCAGCACGAGGACCGGGTCATCGATTCCGTCTGGCTCGAGCATTCCGATGGTTCCAGCGTCGGTGACCGCGATGCTGATCGAGCTGCCCAGCAATCCCGGGGAGGGCGCTTGCCAAGCGGTTTGCCTGACCAAGCGCGGCGCAGAGGACTGCCGGGCTTGACCACCCGCTTCGCCCGCCTCCGACCTGTCGTCGGCACAGGCCGACAGAGACAGGATGGCGCTCACGCAAACGACAGGACCGATTCTGGACACCACCTCTCTACTCTGGCCAGGGAATGGACCCGCAGTACTCCAGAACGTAGTAGTGCGTGTGGAACAGATACAATCCGCCACACGGTGCTACGGAGTGGCCGGTTTGCGTGATCTCGTCTGACCAGAGCCTGCACCGGTTGTCGCCCCCCTGCATGCAAAAAAAGGGCGATTGCGAACTCCAGGTAGTTGAGCCGGGAATTCCTGCCGGCTCGGCACCAACAGTGCTGGCGAAGACTCCCAGTAGGGCCAGTGCAATGGCCGGAATCGTAAGGGACTCTCGTTGCGCCATAGGACCTCCCGCTCAATTGCATTGTGATGATGGTTGCGCACGCTCGCCAAGAAAGTAGCATTGGGCGGAGTGGAGTACAAGCACGGCTCCGGCTTGCCCGAAACGATGGCGGAATCTGCTGCCAGCGGCGAGATCGGACATCCCTTCCGAGCATCATACACCACGGCCACCCCTCGCGGGGTGGCCGTGGTGGCTGCTCTGGTCAGGCGTGGTCTGTCAGTAGACCCCGCCGCTCGATCGCTGCGCGAAGGGCGGGATACTGATCGCGCTTCGCGCGATCAGTACATCCCGCCCATACCGCCGCCCGGCATCGCCGGAGCGGCAGGCTTGTCTTCCTTGCGCTCGACCACCACGCACTCGGTGGTGAGCAGCAGCGACGCGATCGACGCCGCGTTCTGGAGCGCGGTGCGAGTCACCTTGGTCGGGTCGATCACGCCGGCCTTGACCAGGTCCTCGTAATCGTCGGTCGCGGCGTTGTAGCCGAACGCGGTTTCCTTGGCCTCCTTCACCTTGGCCACCACGATCGAACCCTCGACGCCGGCGTTGTCGGCGATCGCCCGGATCGGCTCCTCGATCGCACGACGCACGATCGCGACACCGATC
Organism: uncultured bacterium; assembly: GCA_965651205.1. Classification (GTDB taxonomy): domain Bacteria; phylum Gemmatimonadota; class Gemmatimonadetes; order Gemmatimonadales; family GWC2-71-9; genus Palsa-1233. The sequence continues at coordinate 32,804 of CBFGRM010000016.1, read as the reverse complement.
TTCTCGTCGCCGCTCAGCTTGAGCTTGTCGAGCGACGCCTGCACCCGCAGCAGCGCAACGCCGCCGCCAGGAACGATTCCCTCCTCCACCGCCGCGCGGGTCGCGTGCAGCGCGTCCTCGACCCGGGCCTTCTTCTCCTTCATCTCGGTCTCGGTGGCCGCACCGACGTGAATCACCGCGACACCACCGGCCAGCTTGGCCAACCGCTCCTGCAACTTCTCGCGGTCGTAGTCCGAGCTGCTCTTGTCGATCGCAGCGCGAATCTCGGCGATCCGGCCCTTGATGTCGTCGGCCTTGCCCTTGCCATCGACGATGGTGGTGTTGTCCTTGTCGATCACCACCCGCTTGGCCTGACCGAGGTCCGCCAGCGTGGCGTTCTCGAGCTTGAAGCCGACTTCCTCGCTGATCACGTTGCCGCCGGTGAGGATGGCGATGTCGCGGAGCATCTCCTTGCGACGATCACCGAAGCCCGGCGCCTTGACCGCCGCCACCTTGAGCGTGCCGCGCAGCTTGTTGACCACCAGGGTCGCCAACGCCTCGCCCTCGATGTCCTCCGCGATGATCATCAGCGGCTTGCCCGACTGGGCGACCTTCTCCAGGATCGGGAGCAGGTCCTTCATCGCCGAGATCTTCTTGTCGTGGATCAGGATGTAGGCACCGTCGAGCGACGCTTCCATCGCCTCCGGATCAGTCACGAAGTAGGGCGACAGGTAGCCGCGGTCGAACTGCATACCGTCGACCGTCTCCAGCGTGGTGTCGAGACCCTTGGCCTCTTCCACGGTGATGACGCCTTCCTTGCCGACCTTGTCCATCGCCTCGGAAATCTTGTCGCCGATCTCGGCGTCGCCATTGGCCGAAATGGTGCCGACCTGGGTGATCGCCTTCTTGCTGTCGGCCTTGACCGACATCCCCTTCAGCTCGTCGACCAGCGTCTCCACGGCCTTGTCGATGCCACGCTTGAGCGCCATCGGATTGGCACCGGCGGTGACGTTCTTGAGGCCCTCGCGGAAGATCGCCTGGGCCAGCACGGTGGCGGTGGTGGTGCCGTCGCCGGCGAGATCGGAAGTCTTGGTGGCGACCTCCTTGACCATCTGCGCACCCATATTCTCGACCGGGTCCGCCAGTTCGACTTCCTTGGCCACCGAAACACCGTCCTTGGTGACGGTCGGTGAGCCGAACTTCTTGTCGATCACCACGTTGCGTCCCTTGGGGCCAAGGGTCACCTTGACCGCCTCAGCCAGGGCATCAACGCCCTTCTTGAGGCGCGCGCGGGCGTCGACGTCGAAGATCAGGTCCTTCGCTGCCATTGCGTCAGTCTCCAGTCAGTCTGTTGTGAATGTCAGCCGATCTTCGCCAACACGTCGGTGGCCTTGAGGATCATCACCTCGTCGCCATCGACAGTGAACGGCGTGCCGCTGTACTTCCCGTAGATCACCTTGTCGCCGACCTTGATGTCGACCGGGATCCGCTCACCCTTCTCGAAACGACCCGGCCCCACGGCGATCACTTCGCCCTGGGTCGGCTTCTCCTTGGCGGTGTCGGGGATGTACAACCCGCCCCGCATCTCCTCGGCATCCTCACTCGGACGGACCACGACCCGATCCTCGAGCGGCTCGATCTTCTGCTTGCCCTTCGCTGCCATCGCTCTGGCCTCCAACGCCTGCATTGGGGTGAAAATTTGCCTCGGGAACCAGCGTTGGCACTCGTGAGACGCGAGTGCCAGCGGTGCCAAACCTAGGTCGCAGACGACCCAAGTCAAGCTGCCCCTGCGACTTGGCAATCGATGTGCCCGAGTGCCAAGCCGGATTGACAGCATCACCCCCGGCCACGCTGGCAACCGTGTGCCAGACTGGCAAGCCGATCGCCGAGGACGCCACCCTGACAGCCGGAACAATCCGGCCGCGGCAGTCGTTGCCCCGATGTGCCGGACGTGCAGCACCTGCTGCTGCAACCCGTCACCCCTCTGACCCTGCCTCCGACCCGCTAGAGGCCAAGTATGCGCGCATTGCTTCTGTCCGTTTCGCTGCTCGTCATAACACTGCCTGCTCGCGCCGGCGCACAGCACCAACCAGCCCTGCACCAGCCGGAGCTGAACATTTCGGTTGATTCCGGGCGCAAGGTGGTAACCATCGAGGCCGGCCCATTTTCCATCCCCGCCGGTCAGCACTCGGATATCCCAGGCGGCCAGGCCCAGCCCACCCGCGATCACCACGACGCCAGCCACTCGCGGACCCCGTTCCTCACCTTCGACTGGCCCACCGACGGCTGGCTGCGCGGTGTGAAGCTCCGGATCACCGATTCCGACGGCAATGCCCTGCCCCGGGAACTGATCCATCACATCAACCTGGTCAACCTGAACCGGCGGCAATTGTTCTATCCGGCCGCGGAGCGTACCGTGGCCCTGGGTCAGGAAACCGAGGACATCCACCTGCCAGCCACCGTGGGCATCCCGATCAGCAGTGGCACTTCGATGGGTGTGGTACTGGCCTGGCACAATACCAGTCAGACCGCCCACGAGGGCGTGACCGTGACACTCGACGTGGAGTGGTTGCCCCACAACACCGCCCCCCGGCCGCTCAGCGTGATGCCCGTGTATCTCGACGTGCGCTATCCGATCGGGCAACCGGTCGATTTCGATCTCCCGGCTGGGCGCCAGGAATTCTCCGCCGATTTCACGATGCCGATCGACGGCCGGGTGATTGCAGCCGGCGGTCACCTGCACGACTATGGCCTGGGACTCGAACTCACCGAAGTGCGTGACGACGGCGAACGTTCACTGATCGAGCTCGGCACCACGCGCGACAGCGCGGGGCGAGTGTCGGCAGTGGAGCGCCAGTATCCCGGGATTCGCGGCAGGGGCATCCGGCTGAGCGAGGGCAGGACATACCGGATGAAGGGCAGGTACGACAACACCAGCGGAGAGCTGCTCCACAAGGGTGCGATGGTGCACCTGATCCTGTTGTTCGCGCCGGAAGAACCGACCGAATGGCCGGGTGTCGATACCACCGAGAAAGACTTCAACGCCGACCTGGCCTGGCTGCACGGCCAACAGTAGCGCTACTCCACCACCCGCCGGACGCCGACCCAGCGCCGCAACCAGTAGCGTCCGGCGGGATCATCCTCAGCCAGCCGCGACAGCCGCACGCCGCCGCTGGCGCTGTGGATGAAGCGATCCTCACCCAGATACATCCCCACGTGCGTGACCTGGTTGCCGTTCTCGGCGAACGTGAGAATGTCGCCGGGCAGCAATGCGTCGCGCTCGGCGCGAATGGCGATGCCGGCGAGTGCCTGGCCGGCGCTGGTGCGCGGGATCCGCACTCCGTGGCGGCCATATGCGTAATAGATCAGTCCCGAACAATCGAAGCCACCAGAGCCATCTCCGGTGCCACCCCACACGTACGGCTGTCCCATTTCCTCGACTGCGGTCGCCACCACACTGCCAATCAGCCTGGCCTTCTCGTCCGGGATACCCACTGCGCGCAACCGCTCGGCGGTGCCACGCGGAACGTACAGCCCGCTCGAGGCCGGACGCGGCGTCGCCGCACGACGCCCGGACATCCAGCCGAGACTCGCACCCACCTCGATGCCATCGCGATTGTCGATCGACAGAGTGCGCCAGCGACCTTCCACTGTCACCCGGAGTCCACCCAGCGCAATCACCGGCATCCGCACGCCTGCCGATGCGCCGTAGAACAGCGCGTCCTGGTCCTTGGTGCCGAATCCGGCTGCAACTCCACCGAAGAACGCCGGCAATCCGCGGCCACCTTCGAACAACGTGAAGTCGAATTCGCCGCCGTAGAGACTGCCACTGCCGGGACGTCTGCCAGGGAGTTGCTGCACGCCGACATCGATGCCGATCGGGCCGACCAGCGCGCGCTGCACCGAGAAGCGCCAGCTCCCCTCGTCGGGTGCTCCGGCCATCACGTAACCGGCTGTCACCCGCACACCGCCCTGCGCAGGAAGTGCAGCGGCAGCGAATGGAATCAGTGCGGCGATCAACCGCACCACACGCTCACGGTTCACTGGTCGGCGGCTCCGGCTCTTGCGGTGAATCCTCGCCCAGCACTTCGGCGATAGCCTGATCGGTGGGGACGCCGTCCGGGGTCACCGCGAGCACGTCACGGAGTTCAGGAGACTGTCGCAGCAACCGGAGCCAGGCCATAAGGCCCAGCGTGGCACCAGCCAATCCGCCGAGACCGGCGACAACCAGTCCGCCAGTGGAACCGAACCGGGGCGCCACCAGCGAGCCGACGGTAGCCCCGACGCCCGCGGCAAGAATGATGGCGATCGGGGTGAGCAGCCAACCGGCTGCGCGGACCAGGAGCCGGGCGACGCGGGCGATCACCGGTCGGGTTCAGTCCCTGGCGCCGCCGAGTCCGCTGATCAGCGTGGCGAGCACCAATCCCGGCAGCACCGCGACGGCAAATGTCGGGACGTTGAAGGCGGCACCCGGAAATCCGATCACGGCGGCGATCGCCCCGATGGCCACGGTGCATACCGCCACCAGCACGATCGCCATCGGCAGTGATCCGCCGCGGCGACGGGCCTGATTGGCAACAGTCCACGCACCGAACCAGGCGATGAAGGCACTCACCTGCCACCAGACCGGGTGGTACCACCAGTTGGAGTGGCCACCGACTTCCCACCACCGGTTGGTGTAGGTACCAATCGGCTGCAGCACGATGACGTCGATGACGAGGTAAGTGAGCGCGGCGCCGAGGCCGATGCCTGCCGCACCGGCGATGCCCTCGATGGTGCGCGGCTTGAGCCAGACTGCCGGCAGGAATGCGGTTGCTGCGATGCCCACCGCCACCAGCAGCGCGGTGAGCAGCACGTCGGGAGTGCCCTCCAGGCCGCGATTGGACAGCGAGGTGGCAAAGACCAGGACCGCCTGGATCGCACCCAGGATGAGCGAACCGCGAACCAGGTTCGCGACGGAGGTCAGGTCGGTTGAGGTGTCGGGCTGGACCGCAGAGGCCATCGCTCGGGCTCCGGTAAGTGTGGGTACGGCAGGAAGGTAGCCAAACCGCTGCTCCAGTTCCAAGACCCGGCCTAGACGGCCCACGCGATCAGGATCGCCGCGTCGGTGATCGCCCAGGCCGCCAGCGCGTGGTACATCGCCCGTTGATGTTGCCGCGAGGCCCAGCCGAACCCGTCCCTGTGCCAGGGCAGCAGCACCGCCAACCACCCCATCAGGGCTATGGCCAGCGCCGCGAACCGCAGCCCGGGAACGCTACCCCAGTCCGCCAACCAGGCCGCGGCCACGAACATCGCGAACGCGATTCCGACCTGCAACAGAGCGAGCGCAACCGAGCGGCGCACTCCCAGCCACACGGCGAGGGTCCTGTCGCCGCGTCGTCGATCGGCGTCGAGTTGATAGAGCTGAGTGAGTGGATACAGGGCACCGAACAGCGGTGCAAAGCCGGCCAGCAACAGGAACGACTCCCGATCGAGTGTCCTGCCACTGATGGTCCACCCGGCCCACCCGGTGATCAGTCCGAATCCGATCACGTTGATCATCCAATCGACACCGGCCATCCGCTTGAGACGAAGCGGTGGCACCGAATAGGCGATCGACATCACTATGCAGACGATGTACAGCGCCCGCCAAGTGGTGCCGAGCCACCAGGTGATCGCCAGCCCAGCCAGCATCAGCACCAGCGCCAGACTCGCCAGCCCGCGCGGCGGCAACGGCGGTTGCTTGAGGTAGGCGATGTCCTCATCATCGCGATCGAACGCCGAGTTGAGTGCAAGGGTGCCGCCGTTGAGTCCCACGACCCACGCCAGCATCGCGACGAATTCCGGCCAGGTCGGCCAGCGCAACCCGGCAGCCAGCAACCAGGCAGTTGCGAGGTGTCCGCCAAGGATGGGCCATTCCGCCGGGCGAAGATGCAGCAGGTACGGCAGCAAGGGACCGAGCACCCGGCTGGCAACCCGGCGCGATGGGGTGGCCTGCAGCGGGTCGACGGCAGCCGGCTTGGTCACGCAGGCAATCCCAGTGCGTCGGCGGCGATCCGCAGGCCGTGCAAGGTGAGGTCGAGGTCGACGGTGTCGACGGTCTGCGTGAGCGGGGCAATCAACGGCGACAATCCGCCAGTGGCGATCACCGCCGGCACCTTGCCCCCCGGCCACTCGGCGCGGATCCGGCGCACCATTCCGTCTATCGCATCCGCGGTGCCGAACAACACCCCTGCCCTGATGTGTTCATCGGTGCGACGACCGATCGCGCGCTCGGGCGCGTGCAGGTCGGTGGCAGTGAGCTTGGCGGCCTTGCGCACCAGTTGCTCTGCCGAGGTGCGCAGCCCCGGGGCGATCGCGCCGCCGATGAAGCGTCGATCGGCGGTGACGCAATCGTAGGTGGTCGCGGTGCCGAGATCGACCACGATGCTGTCGCCAGGATGGCGCTCGAGTGCAGCGAGCGCGTTGGCGATCCGGTCGGCACCCACCGCCCACGGTTCGTCCACGTCGAGCGTGAGCGGCAACCTGGTGGCGGGTTCCACGATGCCCAGGGAGCTGGTGATCGCCGGCTTGAGCGCCGCCTGCACCGCTGCGGTCACAACCGGAACCACCGAGGCGAGACAGGCGGCGCGCACCTCGGCCGGTGAGTGACCCGCCCGCACGAGGAAGGACTCTATGGTGAGGGCCCATTCGTCGGGCGTGCGCTCCTCCGACGAGGTGAGTCGCCAACGGCCGCGCACCTCGGCGCCCACCGAGAGACCAAGGGTGACTTCGGTGTTGCCGATATCGATCAGGAGACGCATCGCGGTAATCTCGCGTCAAGAGGCACTGGTCACCACCCCAGCAGAGCATTCGACCACTTCTCCGGCCGCGGTCCGTACCCTGAGCGCGCCCAGGCTGGTGATCCCGACGGCGATACCCGTCACCGGGGCACTGATGAATCGACCCTTGAGTGTGTCCCGCACAGCCCACTCGTCCAGTTCGCGCTGGTCGAGCGGTCCGCCCCGGAGCGCGGCGGCAACCGCCCGGGCCATCGGTCCGGCCAGTTCCGATGCCCGCGGCGGATTGGCCACCTGGGAAAGCGAGATCGCCCGCGCCACGAGATCGGGCCGGATCGGGTTGTGGACGTTGATACCGATGCCCGATACCACCCACAGGCAGCGGCCACCCTGCCAGCGGGCTTCGGTGAGCACGCCACCCAGCTTCCGCTCCGCCAGCATCAAGTCGTTGGGCCACTTGAGACCGATTCCGGGCAGGTCGGGCACCAGCGATTCGAGCGCATCGGCAACCGCCAGCCCAACCCTCAGCGACAGTGCATCGAGGCCGTGCTCGGCGTCAGGCCGGCCGACCACCGAGAGCCACAACCCGCCGTCCTCGGAATCCCAGATGCGACCCTGCTGGCCACGTCCCTGCCCCTGTCGACGAGCAACGATGGCGGTGCCGGCGGGCGCGCCTTCGGCCGCGTGGCGATGGGCCAGATCCATCGTGCTGGGTGCGACATCGACGTGATGCAGCATCGGCCTGGCTACAACACACCGGTGGAGATCAGCACCAGCAGCAAGGTTCCGAATCCGATCCGGTACCACGCGAAGCCGATGAAGGTGTGACGCTCGACGAACTTGAGGAAGCCGCGGATCACCAGCAGCGCCGACACGAATGCCACCAGCGTTCCGATTGCAAAGAACGGAACGTCGGCGGTAGAAAGCAGGTCACGACTCAGCCACAGGTCCAGCACCCCGGCGCCGCAGATCGTCGGAATGGCGAGCAGGAAGGAAAACTCGGTCGCTGCCGGTCGCGACAACCCGGCTGCGTAGCCCCCCAGGATGGTTGCCGCCGCGCGGGAGGTTCCCGGAATCATCGCCAGGCACTGGGCGAGACCGATCATCAATGCCTGCACCGGTCGCACTTCGCCGAGATCCGCCGCAGTGGTCTCCGGTTTGCGCCACTCCAGCAACAGCATCACCACTCCACCGATGATCAGCGCCCAACCCACAACGCTGGTGGCAAACAGCGACTTGATCAGGTCGATGAGCAGCAGTCCCAACACCGCGGCCGGCAGGAATGCGATGATCACGTTGAGCGACAGGCGCTGTTCGGGTCCGGGCCGGAAGGAGCGGCCCAGCAACCGCAACAGGGTGGCGCGATAGTGCCAGATCACCGCCAGGATCGCACCGATCTGGATCACCACCTGGAAGGTGCTGGCCCGCTCGCCGGAAAATCGCAGCATCTCGCCCACCGCGATCAGGTGGCCGGTGGAGGACACCGGCAGGAACTCGGTGGCGCCCTCGACCAAGCCGAGTACGATCGCCACGACAAGCTCGTGGATGGTCATCGCGACAGGATCTCGTCGTAGTACGCCTCGTACTGCGGCACCACAGTGGCGGCGCTGAACCCGGCCGCCTTTGCGATCGCCGCCTGTCGCATCCGTTCGGTCGCGTCGGCATCGCGCAACAGCGCCACCGCCCGCCGGGCCATCGCCTCGACCGACCCCACCGGTTCGAGGATGCCATCGATGCCATCCTCGATCACCTCGGGGAGTCCGCCGGTACGGGCAGCCACTACGGGTGCGCCGCTGGCCATCGCCTCGAGTGCCGCCAGTCCGAACGATTCGGTCTGCGAGGGCAGCAGGAACAGGTCGGATGCGGCCAGCAGCGGTGCCACGGCGTCGAGCCTCCCGAGGAAGCGGACGTCGGCCCCCACGCCGAGCTCGCGCGCCTCCTGCTCCGCGTCGTGCCGCTCCGGCCCGTCGCCGACCATCAGCAGCGTCGCCGGAATCTGCCGGCGCACGCGAGCAAAGATCCGCACCACATCCTTGACCCGCTTGACCTCACGGAAGTTGGACACGTGGGTCAGCAACTTGTGACCGAGGGGTGCCAGGGATTCGTGCGGCTGGGCCGAGCCGGGATGGTACTCCTCGAGGTTGACGAAGTTGGGTATCACCTTGAGTGCACAGGTGACGGGGCCAAAGGCCCTGATGGTCTCGTCACGCAGGAACTCCGACACCGCGGTCACTCCATCAGACTGCTCGATGGAGAACTTGGTGATCGCGTAGAACGAGCTCTCCTGACCGACCAGGGTGATGTCGGTGCCGTGCAGCGTGGTGATGACCTTGAGCGGCAGCTTGTCCGCCAGCATCTGGCGCGCCAGGAAGGCAGTGGTGGCGTGCGGAATCGCGTAGTGCACGTGCAGCAGGTCGAGCTTCTCCTCGAGTGCGACCTCGTACTGGCGCGACGCCAGTGCCAACGTGTAGGGAAAGTGCTCGAACAGCGGGTAGCGCGATATCGTGGTGTCGACCTGGTGGAACACCGCGTGTTCGACGTAGCCGCGCAGCCGGAACGGCGAATCGTAGGTGATGAAGTGAACCTCGTGCCCGCGTCGCGCGAGTTCGAGGCCCAGCTCGGTGGCGACCGCCCCTGAACCACCGTAGGTCGGGTAGCAAGTGATGCCGATCCTCATCTTGTCCCTTCATTCCAGGCCGCGACGATTGCCGCCGCAAGCTGCTCGGGCGGACGGGTGGCGTCGAGCACCATCCCTTCGCCGCCGACTTGATGTCGAAACCAGGTCTCCTGCCGCTTGGCGTACTGACGGGTGGCAGTGGCCACCGCCTCCGCCAGGTCCTCGCGCGCCAATCTTCCCTGCAACACGTCGACCGCCTCGCGCACACCGATCCCGTCCATTCCGGGGCCGCTAAGTGGTGCACCGTCGGCCAGTGCCGCCGCCGCTTCCTCCACCAGCCCGCGCCGGACCATTTCCACTGCACGCGCCGCGATACGCTGGTGCAGCACCGCGCGTGGCAGGGTGAGCCGCACCGTCCAGCCCTTGACCGTCGCCCCGGTGGCGGCGGTGCGTTGCCACCAGGACAGTGGCCTGCCGGTGAGCAGTGCCATCTCGATCGTGCGGGTGGCCCGCTGCCTGCCGGTGCCACCGGGGAACTCGGGGTCGAGCCGCGCCGCCCAGCGCACCAGCGTGGCGTGGTCAAGTTCGCCGGTCACCGCTGCCAGCGCCTCCCGTCGCGGCCGGTCGAGCGGCGGCTCGGCGAACAGACCCTCGGTCAGTGCCCGCAGGTAAAGGCCGGTGCCGCCAACCACTACCGGGAACCCGCCGCGGCTCCGCACCTGGGCGATCACCTCCGCCGCGTCTGCCGCGAAGCGACCGGCGCTGTACCGTTCGCCGGGCGCGACCAGGTCGAGCAGGTGATGCGGAACCCGACGTCGTTCCGGCGGCGTCGCCTTGGCAGTTGCGATGTCCAGCCCGCGATACACCTGTCGCGAGTCGGCGGAGATCACTTCGACAGGCCAGTGCCGGGCGAGCTCCAGTGCCACCGCGGACTTGCCCACTCCCGTGGGCCCGATGATGATCAGCGTCCTATCGCCGCCCAAAACGACGCTCCAGTTCCTCGCGTGGCAACTGCACTATCGTTGCCCGCCCGTGCACGTCGTGCGGCGGCAGCGCACACCGGAACAGGCGCTGCAGCAATTCGCGCATCGACGCCTCATCCAGCCGTTGGCCGGCCTTGACCGCGGCACGGCAGGCCCAGGTCTGTGCAAATCGTTCGGTCCGGTTTGCCCAGCCACCAAATCGGCCCCGCGACAGGTCCGACACCAGTTCCCCGAACGACTGCAGCGCATCGAACCTCGGATGCGGATTCGGTGTGGCGTGAAGCACCACTGCACGTCCGCCAAATGGCTCCACTTCGTAGCCGAGTCGCTCGAACAGGTCGGCGTGCGACTGGATCGTGTCCAGTTCCTCGTCGGTGAGTTCCACTGTTTCCGGCAGCAGCAAGCGCTGAGACGGCATCATCCCGCCGGTAAGCCTGGCAATCGCCTCCTCGTACAGCACCCGCTCGTGGGCGGCGTGCTGGTCGACGATCACCAGTCCCTCGGGAGATTCATAGCAGATGTAGGTGTCGTCGAGCTGCAGCAGCGGCACGTTCCAGCCACTCGCCGGTGGCGACGACTCGACCTCTTCCTCGCCGTCGACCTCATCCAGTGGAGCGAACAGGTCGGTCGGCGTATCCACCAATGACTCCTGCTGACCCCTCGGAATCGGCGGACTCTCGGGCAGCGGGCCGGCGCCGAGCATCGCGGACGCAACCAGTTCACCGAGTGAGTCGCGCACCGCTTCCTCGACGGCACGTTCGATCGCGTAGCGGTCGCGGAAGCGGACCTCGAGCTTGGCAGGATGGACATTGACATCCACCAGCGCGGGGTCGAGTTGCAGATCCAGGAACAACGACGGCCGGTCGCCGGGGTGGATAGCCGACCGATAGCCGGCCTCCGCCGCCCGCACCAGGAAGTGGTCACGAAATGGCCGGCCATTGACGAACAACTGAGTGCGGCGACCGGTCGGCCGGGCATCGGCGGGCCGCTGGACGAATCCCTCCACCCGCACCGGACCGATTGCGAAGTTTACCGGCAGCAGGGTGCGGGCGAGTTCCTCTCCCCACACCGCGGAGAGCCGGGCGTCGCGTGACTGTCCCGGCGGCACGGCGAGGCGCTGTCGGCCGTCAGTGATCAACTCGAAGCCGACTGCGGAATGCGCCAGTGCCAGGGTGGCAATCACCTCGTGCACGGCGCGGGTTTCGCTCGCAGCTGAGCGCAGGAACTTGCGGCGTGCCGGAGTGTTGTAGAACAGGGTGCGAATCGTGACCGTGGTGCCGCGGCTGCGCGCGGTGTCGCGCACCGCATCGATCCGGCCGCCGGCAGCGTGTATCGCGCTGCCCTCGCCGTCCTCGGGAGCGGTGGCCATAACCAACCGCGACACCGAGGCGATCGCCGGCAACGCCTCGCCACGGAATCCGAATGAACCGATGCCGACCAGGTCCTCGGCGCTGTGAATCTTGCTGGTGGCGTGCCGGTCGAGTGCCAGCACCGCATCATCGCGCGACATTCCGCTGCCGTCGTCGGCCACTTCGATGAGGGTCTTGCCGCCATTCTCGACGGTGACCCGGATCGTGCCTGCTCCGGCATCGATGGCGTTCTCGACCAGTTCCTTGACCACCGACGCCGGTCGTTCGACGACCTCGCCGGCCGCGATCTGGTTGGCGACGTTGTCTGGCAGGATGGCGATCCGGCGCACGGCTGGCGGCGTCATCACCTCAATCTAGCGGAGCCAGAGGTGCCAGGGCTGTTGCCGGCAGCCAACCTCGTTGACCGTTCTCGAGTGCCACCCTGAGCCAGCCCGACGAGCGCGCCTCCACGGTGGCCACGCTCCAGGTGGGCACCTCTGCCAGCACCTCCGCGGCACCGATCGGCGACACCCGGAGCACCGCGCCGTCCCTGAGCAGCCCGCGCGGCCGCTGCTCCTCGACACTCCTGAGGATCGCCGTGCCTGCAGCCAGCACCACGATCGCGCCGGCAACCACCGCGACGGTGCGCCGGCGCCGCCAACAGAGCACCGTCACCCACCAGGCGACCAGCGACAACAGCACGAACTCGTCGCGCGAGATAGGCAGCGTCGGTGAATGCACCCGCAGGTCGTGCGGCATCGTCTCCACCGCAGCGATCGCCTTCTGCGCCGACACGTGTCGCGGCGCGAGCCGGTTGGTGCGGAGCCAGGCCGCCACGCTGCCGACGTCGTCGCCATCTAGCCAGCGCGCAGCGCCGAGATTGTACCACGCGTTTGCCGAGGCAGGATGCCTGGTGGCAACCGACTCGAACACCCGTGCTGCACCGGCGCCGTCGCCGTCACCGAACCGCGACAGCGCATCCGCCCACTCCGCGTCGCTCGCGGCGGCGCAACCTGCTGCCAGCGCCAGCACCACCAGCGGCAACCACCGCGGCCACCTGCCGCGGTGAAGCCGGCGAATCACCCGCGCCACGACCTCGCTGTCGGCCGGTGCACTGGCACCTGGCCCCCAGCGATGGCGATCCATCGCCACCAACCACGCCTCGGCCGCCTCCGCGTCGTCGCGGTTGATGCCCCGCCGCCGAAGCGCCAGGCTCACCGCCCCCGCCCCGGTGTTGCCACCGCTGGTCGCCAGCCACCGCAACTGGGCTTCCGGAGCCAGTTGCCGCGGCGGTGGGGCCAGCCTGGGCCGGCGGCGGCGGATCAGCGACGCCAGCGGCAGCAGCGCCAGCAACACCAGCAGTGGCCACCACTGCCGTACCAGCAGCGATGCGATCGGTCGATCGAGCGTGCCCAGCGCTGCAATCCGGGTGCGATTGGCAGCCACCGCTGGCGGCAGCACCGCCACTCCCTCAGCCGCCGCCGTGGCAACGCGTACCTGGATCAGGAGCGGATCGAAATACGGGTAGCGTACCTCCGGCAACGTCAGCACGCCGGCGCTGTCCACCACAAGCGTGAACCGGAATCGTTTCTCGCCCGCGATGATCCCAGCCGGTCGGGAAATGCGCTCCTGGGTCGGTTCGGCATACACTCTTGTGTCGGGCGACCAGGCGATCTCGGGTGTCGGCCAGAGCGTCACGTTGCCGGTGCCGCTGATGACCAGCTCCACCGTGACCGGTGCACCGGCGCGGATGCTTCGGTTCGGCATCTGCCAGTGCAGCCGCAGTCCGCGCGCCGTGGGACCCGCGCCAAGTCGGGCGGCCAAGGATGCAGGAATCGGTCGCACGTGCACCCGGGCCGGCTCGGACTCGAGCACGTGTCGATTCTCGGGTGCAAAGAAGGACCCCGAAGCCGGCACCGCATACGTCAGCACCGCCGGTGGCGCCACCACATCGCCGCTGGAGAGCGGGAACAATGTCTGGTGCGACACGAAGAGGTCGTACACCAGGCCGTTGACTCGACGAGTGTCGGCCAGCAGTGGCGAACTCTGCGATGGCGCGTTCCACAAACCGGCAACGGCCGGGGTGCGCAGAGTCGGTTGCCGACGCAGCCGATCGCGCAGCTCACGCGGAAACCACGCAGTGGTCACCAGGTCGATCTGCTCGCCCAGCCAAACGGTGTCATCCGAAAAGCGGATTCCCACCGCAACCTCCCCGGCAGGTGGCGCGGAGACACGATCGACCAGCGCCCGTGCACGGGGCGACAATCCGGTGGTGTCCTGCATCACCAACGCAGCGAGGATGCCGACCAGTGCGATCACCAGTCGGGCCCCGAACGCGGCGGGGAACGGCGCTGTTTGCGGGCCAGGTCTTCGCGAGTCTGTCGCTCCGCGCGTTCCATCGCACTCAGCACCTGTTCCGCCTCGGCCTGGTTCATTCCTTCCCTGCCTTGCGGCGGCTGACCGCTGTCGCCGTCCTGCGGATCGTTGCTGCCGCCACCACCCGTGGGAGGCGGCGGTGGCGGAGCCAATCGTCGCGCCAGTTCGTAGTTGAACTTGGCCGCTGCGTCACCGGGATCGAGCTGCAGTGCACGGCGGAGATTTTCCCTGGCACCCACCAAGAGCGAATCACGGGCCGTGGAATCCTGCCTGGCAGCGTGAAGCTGGGCAGTCCCGAGGTTGTACAGCGCCCGTCTGCGAAGATCGGGATCGAGTGACACCGAGGCCCGTTCGAGCGCACCGATCGCCCCGACCACGTCTCCCTGAATCAGCGCAGAGGTGCCGGCGTTGAACCACGCCGTGTCGGTACCGACCCGGTTGGCCTCGTCGAGGAAGGCAGCGGCAGCGCTGGCAGTGTCACCCCGCTGCAGCAACTGCCAGCCGGTCGCGGGACGCTGACCGGCAAGAGTACCGGTCGAGAGCAGCAGCGCGATCCCCGCGAGTGCCGCACTCCGGCGCGTGGCCGATTGGATCGCCACGAGGACTGCCGCAGCCAGCGCAAACAGCCAGGCCCGGGGCACCAGGTCCGCAGCCATCCGGTCCCGCACCGTGCGTCGATCCAAACGGTCGAGCGAGCGGCGCACATCACCGGCGGGATCGGTGGCGTCAGGGGCAATCACGACACCCGAGGCGGCTTGTCGGAGCGCTTCGATGAGATCATCTCGACGCACGGTAACGACCGGCTGGCCAAGTTGATCGGTGTGCCAGCCGCCCTCGCCGTCGGGAATGTTCGTGCCGGTCAATCCACCGCTCGGCACGATGATCAGCGCCACGCCGTCTTCCTCCAACCCCGCTCCGGCCTGGGTAACGGCACGCTCGCCATCGAATGCCTCCCCGTCGGTGAACAGAACCACCGCTCGATCGCCGCCTTCACTGGCCTCCTGGAGCACCTGCCTGGCCAGCGTCAGCGCACCACCCAGGCTCGAACCGCCCTCGCTGGCGACATTCGGATCCAGCGCGTCGAGCTGCACCGCCAGCGCGCTCTGGTCGAGCGTGAGCGGCGACAACAGGTAGGCACGGGCCGCGAACACCACCAGCCCGAGCCGGTCGCCCGACAGGTCCTGCACCAGTCGGCGCGCGATTCGGATCGATCGAGTCAGCCGGTCGGGTGCCGCATCCTGGGCGAGCATCGAGCGTGAGATGTCCATCACGAACACCACGTTGAGTGCACGCGACTCTGCATCGCGTGATGCCAGCCCCCAGCGCGGGCCGGCGATCGCAATGCCGATCAGCAGCGCTGAGAGACCGAGCAGCAATGGACTGCGCCGGCCGATCGCCGCGGCTTCCTTGCCCAACGAGGCGGACCACGCGGCTGCGGCCTTCACCCTCCGGTGCCGAGCCCACGCCGTGAGCAGGGCCACCGCAACCGCCAGCAGCGGCGCCAGCCACAACAGTGCCGGTCGCTCGAAAATCACGGCACCCTCACAACTATGGTCGCGCCGAGGACCAGCTCGACCATCAGGAATCCCAGCGCCGCCAGCAGGAAGGGCCGAGTGCGCTCTTCCTGCCTGATGTATCGAACCACGTCGACGCGCGAGCGTTCGAGCTGGTCGATCTGCCTGAAGATCCTTCCCAGTGCCTCCGAGTCCCTGGCCCGGAAGTACTGTCCGCCGGTTGACTCGGCGATCTCGGTGAGCAGGTCCTCATCGATCTGCACCGGCATCACCTCGTAGCGGAATCCGCCCATCTGGCCACCGACGGGAATCCGTGCCTCGCCATCCGTGCCGACCCCGACCGTGTACACCTTGACGCCAAACGCCTGCGCGGTGCTCGCCGCGGTGCGCGGATCGATCAGGCCGCGATTGTTTTCGCCATCGGTCAGCAGCAGCACGACTTTCTCCTCGCCCGGCACCTTGCGCAGACGTGCCACCGCGGTGGCAAGCCCGGATCCGATGGCTGTGCCGTCCTCCAGCAAGCCGACGTCGAGCGCAGCAATCGCCCGCTCGAGGGCGGGATAGTCAAGTGTCACCGGCACCTGGGTGATCGCCTCGCCCGCGAACGAAACCAGACCGATGCGGTCGGCGGTCCGGCCACGCACGAACGCGGTTGCCTGCTCCTTGGCCACCCTGATCCGGTTCGACGGTGCGAAGTCCTCGGCCAGCATCGACGACGACACGTCGATCGCGATCACGATGGCGATCCCGTCGGTGGCGACCATCGTACGGTCACCGCGACGATACGGTCCTGCCGCAGCGGCAACCAGCGCGGCCCACGCCAGGGCGCGAAACAGCGGTGGCAGCTTGAGCAGCCAGGTGCGGCGCCGGGCCGAGGCGAACGGCGTGACAGTGCTCACGGGGGCGGCACGCACCGCGAGTCGGCGGCGGTGCCACCACCACAGCGGAATGGCCAGGAGCAGCAGGAAGATGAGCGGGCGCGCGAACAGTATCATTGCTTCGTGTCGCCCTGCTCATACAGGGTGAGCCCTTCTTCCACCAGTCCGACCAGCCGGTCGCGGCTTGCGGGGTCGAAGCGAACCGCCGCGACTTCCTCCCGCCACGCGTGGGCCGCCTCCGTGTCTGGCAGCAGCGTCAGCAAGTGGTCGACGGCAAGCGCAGATTCACCCGAGTCGATCAGGCGCTGCAACCGGCCACGATGGTCGATTGCCTCGACTCTCCCGGCCGCGATCACTGCAACCGCCCTGCCGCGCCTGCGCCAGAACCATCCTGCAGCCACCAGCAGGACCAGCAGCGGAACCAGCATCACCACGAATGGCCACCCGGACGGCTCTGCCCGCTCGATCCACGGTCGGGCCGCCCGGGGGGTGAGCGAATCAATCTCTGCGCCGGTCGGCAACACCGACGCGACGTCGAGAGTCACGACCGCATCGGGCAGCGTGTCGACGGTGCCGTCTGCTGCCACCGTCACCGCGCCTGGTATCACGAGTTGATGCGTGCCCGGTGCCCACACCGAGAGCGTGTAGCCGATCCGCACCGAGTCGCCCTCGCGAGTCACGGTCGGTGGGTTCATCAGCGTTGCGAGTGTGGAGTCAACCGGAGCACGCGCCTCCACCAGGGTGCCCTGCGGCAGCGCAACGCGGTGCACCACCGAGACAGTGTCACCCACGGTGGGGCGTGACTGCGGTGTCGGCGGATCCTGCGCCAACGTGCTCGCGATCACCTGCCGGGCCCCTTGCCGAATGCGGCGCGCAACGCCGGCAGGTAGTCGCCGGCGGTGTCAATGACAACCTCGGTGGCACCGGCAGAGGCGATCGCCGCGCTGCGCGCGTTGCGGGCGCTTCGAATTGCCGCCTCGGCGCGCCGGCGCGAACCGGGATCGCCGGCATTGAAGAGCAAGTCACCATCCTGCTCGACTCCGCGCAGCGTGATCCAGCCGCTGGACGGCAGCGTCGATTCACGGACGTCCTCCAGCGCCACGGCGGTCACCTCGTGCCGGGCCGACAGGCCGCGCAACGGCACCTGCCAATCGGCAGCCAGGAAGTCGGAAAGCACTATCACCAGCGAGCGCCGCTTGAGAAGCGCACCAGCACTCCGCAGCGCTCCCGCCAGATCAGTGGCTCGACCCTCGGGCTGCAACTCGAACAGCCGCTTGACCACGCCGAAGGTGTGCCGATGCCCGCGTCCCGGTGGAATCACCGGTCCCACAGTCGCGCCGAAAGGCAGCAGCCCGACTCGATCCTGCTGCTGCAGTGCCACCAGTGCCAGAAGCGCGGCGACTTCCACCGCACGCGACACCTTGGGGTTCGGTTCACCGATCCCAGTCGACGCCGAGCGGTCAACCACCAGCAGCACGGTGAGTTCGCGGGTCTCGGTGTACAGCTTGATGTAGGGATGCCCCGTGCGGGCAAGCAGGTTCCAGTCGAGGTGACGGACATCGTCGCCCTCGGCGTAGGGCCGCACGTCGGTGAACTCCATTCCGGTGCCCCGAAACACCGAGCGCACCTCGCCGCCGAGCAATGCATCGGTGGCCCGACGCCCGCGCAGCGCGAGAGTGCGTACCTGCTTCAGCAGCGAAGGCGGGAGTCGGCCAGACACGTCACGGCACCGGCACCGCAGCAAGCACCTGTCGCACCACACCGTCGGCGTCGAGTCCCTCGGCCTCGGCGTCGAACGTCAGCACGATCCGATGCCGGAGCACGTCGGGAGCCAGCGCCTGCACATCTTCCGGACCGACATAGTCCCGCCCCCGCAAGAAGGCGTGGGCGCGCGCGGTCTGTGCCAGTGCGATCGACGCTCGCGGGGACGCACCGTAGGCGATCATCGGTGAAAGCGCGCCCAGTCCCACCGACGCCGGGTCTCGCGTGGTGCGGACCAGGTCGATGATGTAGTCGGCCAGCCGCGGGTCGAGGTGCAGCGATTCGATCGTGCGCCGAGCCTCGACAACCTGCGCCGGTTCGGCCAGTCGCTGCACCGGGATGTCCTGCGATACGCTCATCCGCTCCAGCACCTCGCGTTCCTCGGCGCGGGTCGGATAACCGACGCGGACCTTGAGCAGGAAGCGGTCGAGTTGTGCCTCCGGCAGCGGGTAGGTCCCCTCGCTCTCGATCGGGTTCTGGGTGGCGAGAACCAGGAACGGCTTCGGCAGGTCGAAGGTGTCGCCACCGATCGTCACCTGGCGCTCCTGCATCGCCTCGAGCAGCGCCGATTGCACCTTGGCGGGTGCACGGTTCACCTCGTCGGCGAGCACGATCTGGGCGAAGATCGGACCCTGGCGGGCGCGGAATCCCTGCGTCTGGGTGTCGAAGATCATCGTGCCCACCACATCGGCGGGCAGCAGGTCAGGCGTGAACTGGATTCGGGAGAAGCTGGCGTGCAGCACGTCGGCGAGAGTGCGGACCGCCAGTGTCTTGGCCAGTCCGGGGACGCCCTCCAGCAGCACGTGCCCCCCGGTGAGCAGCCCGATCAACAGCCGCTCGACCATCACGTCCTGACCAACGACTCGCTTGCGGACCTCGGTCAGGACATCCTGAACCGGAAACGTCACTTGTCCCCCTCGCTGTCCATACCTATTGCACGGTACAATCCGCGCTCCTCCGGTGGCGTTAGCGGCCGCCACTCACCCGGCGCCAGGTCACCGAGCTTGACCGGACCGTACTCCACCCGCGCCAGCCGCTTCACCTCGCCCCCCATCTCCTCGACCCAGCGTCGCACGATACGGTTGCGTCCCTCGGTGAGTGTCACGTCGAGGATGCAGTGCCCGTCCCGGCCCGCCTTGGTGGACACACGAGTCGGGACGACCGGACGGCCGTCGACCAACACCCTGTCCTTGGTGCGAGCCGCGAGGGTGCGGTGGTCGAGTCCCTCGATCAGGCCGATATACCGGCGCGGCACCTTCCAGCGCGGATGGGTGAGCCGGTGCACTGCATCGCCGTCGGTGGTCAGCAACAGCAACCCGGTGGTGCCGGCATCCAGGCGACCCACGTAGGTCAGCCCGCGCGACTCCGGCAGCAGGTCGAACACGGTGCGCCGGCCTCGCTCGTCGGACGCAGTCGTGACCACGCCGATCGGCTTGTGCAGCGCCAGCCAGCGGCGTTCCGCCAGCCGGATGGTGCGGTTGCCAACCGCGACCCGATCGCGAGTGGTGTCGACCGAGCTGCCTAGTTCGGCCACCTTGCCGTTGACGCGGACCTTGCCGGACTTGATCAGCTCCTCGGCCTGGCGGCGCGACGCCACCCCTGCCCGGGCCAGGAACCGCTGCAACCGCATCTTTGACATCAGCCCTCTTCCACCGAGGCGAGGGCGTCCTCGCTGTCACCCGCTTCGGGAAGGTGCGGTTGCAGCGCTATGGTCAGCTCCTCGGCGCGCGGCAGGTCACTGAGATCGCGCAGGCCCAGCAATTCGAGGAAGCGGGGAGTGGTGCCGTAGAGGAGCGGCCGGCCCAGTCCCTCGCTGCGGCCGACCACTTCGATCAGGCCGCGCTCCTGCAGAGTGCGCAACACGCCGCCGGAACTCACGCCGCGAATCTCCTCGATCTCGGCGCGACCCACCGGCTGACGGTAGGCGATGGTTGCCAGGGTCTCCAGCGTGGCGGGTGACAGCCGGGAGGTGCGCTGTGCCGCCTGGGTTCGCTCGATCGCGCTGGCAAATGCCGCGCGCGTGAGGATCTGCCAGCCACCGGCCAGCTCGGTCACCTCGACCGCGTGACCGCCGAAGTCGTAGTGTTCGCGCAGCTCGTCGATCGCGGCGCGCACGTCGGCGGTGTTGGCATCCGGATCGAGCGCACCGAGTTCCTCCACGGTGAGCGGTCGATCGGCGGCGAACAATGCCGCCTCAATCAGTTGCGACAGCGGGCTCAGGTTGTCCACGATACACCACCAGCGGAGTGAATGGTTCGCCCTGTTCGATCCGGCACACGCCACGCCGCGCAAGTTCCAGCAACGCCAGCAATGTTGACAGGACGACTGTCAGGGTCGGGTTGTTTCCGAATGCTTCGCGCCAATCGAACGACTCGCGCTCGACAAGCAGCACATTGATCCGCTCGACCGCGCCTTCCACGTCCAGCGGCCGGGGCACCACGCTGTGCAGCATCGGCGTGGGGATGTTGGCCACCACGCGCTCGACCGCCGCGATCAGGTCGATCAGGTCGAGCACCATCGGTGCGGGTGCCGGCGGCAGCACCTCGACCGGCGGCAACCAGCCCCGCCCGTGACGCTGCGAGCGGCGGTCGGCGGCACGGCCCAGCCACAGCGCGATCTCCTTGATCTGCTGGTACTCGAGCAATCGGCGCACCAGCTCTGCTCGGGGGTCCTCCCAACCATCCTCGTCGTGCCTGGGCAACAGCATCTGTGCCTTGAGCCGCACCAGCCGGCCGGCCATCTCGAGATAGTCGGCAGCCTGATTGAGTCCCAGGGCGTGGATCGCGGCCAGAAACTGGTCGGCGATCCGGGCGATCGGGATGTCGGCGATGTCGATCTGCTCTTCGCGCACCAGGTGCAGCAGCAGGTCGAGCGGACCGTTGAATCCCTCGAGCGCGACGACGAACGCCGACTCCGGGAAACTAGCCGTCGGTGTGGCCTGGGGAGAATCCATCAGGAGAAGATGTTCCACTCGACGCCCACAGCGAAGGGGGCAGCGAATTGCAGCAACCGGAAGTAGAGCCAGCCGGCCGGTGCCATCAGCGCCGAAAGCACCGGACGGAAGAGCAGGATCAGCGCCATCAGCGGCAGGAACCCGAACCGATCGAGTGCCCGGTAGCGCAGCCCCCAGGCCGGCGGCAGGGCGTGATACAGCAGCCGTGAGCCGTCCAGCGGCGGGATCGGAATCAGGTTGAAGATCGCCAGGATCAGGTTGAGGTAGATGCCCCAGTTGAGCATCCGCTGCACGGTGGTCACCGTGGAGGTGCCGATCTCGCCGCTGAGGTCGTGAGCGACCCCCAGCAGGACGAAGGCGAGGGTGCAGCCCACCGCGAGGATCAGATTGGTGATAACCCCGGCGCTGGACACGATCAGGTCACCGCGGACATAGTCGCGGAAGTTGCGGGTCACCACCGGAACCGGCTTGGCGCCGCCGAAGGTGAAGGCACCGTTGGTGAGGAACCAGAGCAGCGCCGGCATCGCCACGGTCATCACCGGGTCGATGTGGGGCAGCGGATTGAGCGTGATCCGGCCGAGCTTGGCGGCGGTGTCGTCACCCTGGCGCAATGCCGTCCAGCCGTGGGCGACCTCGTGGGCGACCAGGGCAAACAGGAGCATCGGGGCGGCGAGCAGAAATTCGCTGAGCAGGGCGCGTTCCTTGAGGCGGCTGGCGAGAGGAGCGGAAGCTAAGGCCGGAGCGGGCACGGGTCAAAGGAGCGATGCTGGAAGCTGCCCCCTTGTTGCCAGCGGGCGCGCCGGGTAGCTTTGTGGGCTGGACCAAATAGCCACAAGTCACCTAGCAGAGGTAGCAACCGTGCCGCGCATCAAGTCCGCCAAGAAGCGTCAGCGTCAGACCAAGGTCCGAACCGCCCGGAACAAGGCCCAGCGGAGCTCGCTCCGTACCGCCGTCAAGAAGGTTCGGGCTGCCGAGACCGGGACCGAGGCCATCGACGCGCTGAAGGCGGCTGAATCGCTGGTTGACCGGGCGGGCCGCAAGAACCTGATCCACCGGAACACCGCCAACCGGACCAAGAGCCGGCTGGCCAAGCTGGCCAACTCCAAGCAGGGCTGAGCCGGCCAAGCCCCGGCCCCAAAGCATCACCGCCCGCCGGAATTTCTCCGGCGGGCGGTCTTGTCTTACCCCACTCCCCTCCCCGCTCAGACCGAGTTGAGCTCGGCGCCGCACTTTTCGCAGTACCACTCCAGCGGACGGTTCATCGCGCCGCACTCGCCGCAGCGAAGCGTGCGGGCCGCCGCATCGGCCTCGCGAGTGAGCTCCGGCAGCACCGGTTCCGGATCGGGCACCACCCGGACGACCGGCGGTGCCTCGGCCCCCTTGACCTCGACCAGCTCCGAACCGCGATCGGTGGCAGGCCGGACGAACCGCGGCGAACTGTCCGGCTGGGGCATCGTCTGCGGCGGCGACGACTTGGGGCGAGCCGCACCGTTCCCCTGCGGACCCTGCTGATCAGATCCGTCGCTGGGCGTGAACGACAGCGGCCCGAACCCCGGAGTGGCTCCACCCGGTCCGGAATCCGCCTGCTCGAACCGGATCGCCTCCTCCTCGAACGGCACGGGATCAGCGGCCGGTTCCGGCGGACTTCCGGCGGCATCGAAGATCGAAAGCAGCGATTCGGTGGCCTCGTCACTCACCGACTCCAGATCCGGCTCCGCGCGGGGCTCCGGCTCCGATGGCTCGACCACCGGCTCCGCAACCGCCGACTCCTGGGTCAGCCCCGGCTCCGCAGCGGGTTCCGGCGCCGGCCGCGACACTGCCGCCTGGACATCCTCCAGATGACTGATCCGCTCGGCCACCACATCGAGCTGCTGCTCGCATTCGGCCAGTTCGCTGTTGTGCTGTGCGGTCTCCGCCTCGAAGCGACTGTCATCGTATTCGCCAACCGCGTGCCTGAGTTCTGCCTCGGCGAGCGATTCGCGGGCGGATCTTGCCCGCTGCTCCAGCGCCTCACGCTCGGCGGTGTCGGTGCTGAGCCGTGCGGCGATGGTGTCGGAATGATGGCGCAGGCGGTCGATCACGCCGTTGAGGCGCGCCTGATAGTCGCCGCGCACCCGGGCGCGCACCGATTCAGGCGCCGCCTGGCCACTGCGATCGAGGCGATCGAGCCAGCCGAGAAGCGCGTTCCGCTCTTCGAGGAGCGCGGCGACAGCAGGGAGTTCGGTCGGATCGGACATCTTCGCCAATCTAGTATCGGGTGGCGGATCGGGAAACCGGACAGCGGCAGCGGCCCCACCGGTACCGGGCCTCAGCCGGGCTGGTCTCCGGCGTCGAACACCACCCTGCCCCCGACGATGGTCCAACGGACCACGCCCGGGAGTTCCTCCCCCAGCCACGGCGAGTTGCGCGATCGGGAGCGGATCCTGGCCGGGTCGACCGTCCACTTGGCAGCGGGGTCGAACACCACCACATCGGCCACCTGATTCTTGCCCAGCGTGCCGCCGGGCAGCCGCCACAGCCTGGCCGGAGCGGCGCTCATCCGGGTGATCAGGGTGGCCAGGTCGAGCAGGCCGGGTTCGACGAGCTGCTGCAGCGCGACGGAGAGCGCGGTCTCCAGGCCGATGATGCCGTTGGGAGCGTCATCGAATTCGCGTTCCTTGGCGTCATAGTGATGCGGTGCGTGATCGGTGGCGATGCAGTCGATGGTGCCGTCGGCGAGCGCGGCACGGATCGCCTCACGATCGGCGTCCTCACGCAGCGGCGGGTTCATCTTGGCGTTGGTGTCGTAATCTCCGACCCGCTCCTGCGTCAATGCGAAGTGGTGCGGCGCCGCCTCCGCCGTGACCGGCAGCCCCTGCTCCTTGGCGCGCCGGATCAGGTCCACCGAACCACGGGTGCTCATATGACACAGATGCACGTGACCACCGGTGAGTCCGGCAAGGATGCAGTCACGGGCGACGTGGATCTCCTCGGCTGCGGCCGGAATCCCCTTGAGCCCCAGTCGTGCGGCCACGATGCCCTCGTGCATTGCACCGCCCTTGGCAAGTGGTGCGTCCTCGCAGTGGTCGGCCACCGGAATGCCGAAGGTAAGGGCATACTCCATCGCGTTCCGCATCAACTGGCTCGACATCACCGGATGACCGTCGTCGCTCACGGCAACCGCACCAGCAGCCACCATCTCGCCGAACTCCGCCAGGCGTTCACCGCGCTGACCCACCGAGATGCAACCGATCGGATAGACACGAGCCAGGCCAGCCGCCTCGCCCTTGGCCTTGACGAATCCCACCGCGGCCTGGTTGTCGATCACCGGATCGGTGTTGGGCATCGCACAGATGCCGGTGAAACCGCCGGCGACGGCCGACGCTGCCCCGGTCGCGATGGTCTCGCGTTCCTCCTGACCGGGTTCACGCAGGTGCACGTGCACGTCGATCAGGCCGGGGGCAACCACCAGGCCAGCGGCGTCGAGCACCTGGGCGCCATCGGGCGTGCCAAGGTTGCTGCCGACATCGCGCACCTTGCCGCCGTCGAGCAGGAGATCGGCAATTTCGTCGCGACCGTTGGCTGGATCGATCACTCGACCGCCACGCAGCAGTAGTGGCCTGGTCACTTCTCCTCGCTTCCCCGACCGGCCCAGTCAGGCGACCCGCCGGCCAACAGGTAGAGCACCGCCATCCGGATTGCGACTCCGTTGGTCACCTGCGGCAGGATCACCGCGTGTTGCCCATCGGCAACGTCGCTGTCGATCTCGACGCCGCGATTCATCGGCCCCGGATGCAGCACGATCAGTTCCTTGCGGGCTCGTGCCAGCCTTTCACTGGTGACACCGAACACCCGGTTGTACTCACGCAGGGATGGAATGAAGCCGGCCTGCATCCGTTCCAGTTGCAGTCTCAGCACGTTGAGCGCGTCGGCCCACTCGATCGCCTCCTCCACCCGGCGGAACGTGGTCACACCGAGTTCGCCGATCTCGCGCGGAACCAGCGTGGGCGGCCCGCAAACCGCCACCTCCGCGCCCAGTGCACGCAGCCCCCAGATGTTGCTCCGCGCAACCCGCGAGTGCAGCACGTCTCCGACGATGCACACCTTGAGTCCATCGATCCTGCCGAAGCGGTCGCGCAGCGTGAGCAGGTCGAGCAGCGCCTGGGTGGGATGTTCGTGCTGGCCGTCGCCGGCGTTGACGACGTTCGAGCGGATCCGGTCACCGAGGAAGCGCGCGCTGCCCGACGATGCGTGACGGATCACCACCATATCGATCCGCATCGCCTCGAGGTTGCGGGCGGTGTCCACAAGCGTCTCGCCCTTCTGCACGCTGGAACCCGCGCTGGCCACGTTGACGGTGTCGGCCGACAGGCGCTTCTCCGCGAATTCGAACGAAATCCGGGTCCGGGTACTGGCCTCGAAGAACAGATTGACGATGGTCTTGCCACGGAGCGCGGGAACCTTCTTGATCGGACGCTCGCTCACTTCCTTGAACGGTTCCGCCGTGTCGAGAATCGCGGTGATCTGCTCGCGCGAGAGGTGTTCGAGTCCGATCAGGTCCTTGCCGAGCAGCGGGCCGCTCACGAGTCGCCCCTCACCAGGTCGACCCTGTCCTCGCCATCGAGTTCGGCGACCATCACCTTGATCCGGTCACCCGGCGCAGTTGCCACGGTCATCCCGATCACGTCAGCGGCAATCGGAAGTTCCCGACCACCGCGATCGATCAGCACCGCGAGCAGGATCCGGCGTGGCCTGCCGAAGTCGGCGATCTCGTCGAGTGCGGCCCGAACCGTGCGGCCGGTGAAGAGCACATCGTCGACGATCACCACCGTGGCACCATCGATGTCGGGAGGCAGTCGGGTCTCGTGCACCACGGGTCGCTGGCCGGCGGCCTGGATGTCGTCGCGATAGAGGGTGATCCCCAGCATCCCGCGTCCCACCGGTCGCTCGAGGGCCCGCTCCACCAGTGGCGCCAGTCGGTCGGCGAGTTGCACTCCACGCCGCTGGATCCCCACGATCACCAGCGGACCGTCGGCGGCGCGCTCGACGAGTTCGGAAGCGATGCGCACCAATACCCGCCGCATCGCGGCGGCGTCGAGGAGACTTGTCGAGGATGGCATCGAAGCAGGAATCTATACTGGCGGCCGTTCCAGCGCCGCCATCCGCTCCCAGCGACCACGGGAAGTCCAGCTCCAGGGGCCCACCTGCCGGAGCCCGGCGGCGGCGAACGCCCTTCGGTAAGTGGACGGTCGGCGCGGCTGAAAGTCGGCAAGGTCTCCTTCCACCTCGTCGACCACAGTGAAGGCGGGAGCGAACAGCAAGCCATCGACGAACGGCGCCAGGGCCAACAGGCCGCGCTTGAGCACCGGTGTCGGCAGGTAGTGCAGGACGTCGCTGACAACCACCAGGTCGAACGGGCCGCTGATCCCGAGCTGGCCGATGCTCAGCAGGTCACCGGCGATGAGGTTGCGACTCTGCCCCCAGTGATTCACTGCCCAATCAGACGGTTCCACGCCGAGATAATCGAGGTCCGGCCTGATCCGTAGCAGTGCCGGCAGCCACCGGCCCTCACCGGCTCCCACATCCAGCACTTTCTGGATCGGTCGCTCCAGCAGATGCTCCGTCAGCGCCACTGCCAGGGCGGCGTCACGGTGCAGTGTCGCGGGATCCGGGCCGGCGCCGCGGTACCAGCGTTCGAAGTAGGCACGATCGTAGCGCTTGGTGCTCACGCCGGAAACCTGCCCACACCGGCAGCCGCAATCAATCGCCGTCCATCGCCGATGGCAGCACCGCTTCCAGGGCCGCCTTGCGCATCACCACTTCCTGCTGCCCCACCCTGGGCAGCGGCATCCTCGCATCCGGATCGCGATGATCCGGTCGCTCCGCGAGCATCGCCCGATAGGCAGAATCTGCCACCTGGGTCCAGGCCACGAACACCGAGTCGGCCGTCAGTCCGAGCACCGGGAAGGTGGCAACCAATCGGTTATCGCTCAAGACGAAGGCAGGCCCGAAGCTTTCGCCGCCATCGCGCGATGCGCGCAGTGTGATCGTGGGGCGCTCGGCGAGTCCGTCGTCCCAGGCCAGCACCACCACTCCGTCGTGACCGATCGCCATCTGCACGTGCGCCGGGATCGACTGCGCACCGATCGAGATCGGCTGCGGCTTCCAGGTGGCCCCGCCGTCACTCGACCTGGCATACCAGATGCCCGCCTCGTCCCTGACGCCGGTCCACCAGGCGATGTGGACGTTGCCGGCCGAATCGGTGCGCAGCGAGGGCCCGGCGTGCGGGCATCCGGGAAACACCCAGTCATCCTCGCGCGGCCGCACCGGTTCGTCCCAGTTCGCCCCGCGATCGGTAGAATGCGCAACCACGATGTCGCGCACATCCCCATCGAAGATCTTGCGCCAGGAAGCGTACAACGAGCCGTCGCTACCGGCAGCCAGCCCGGTGCGACAGCACGGGCAGGTGGGCGCCTCGTGCAGCGGCACCGGCGGCTGCCAGTTGACCCCACCGTCGCCGGAGTGACGCAACCAGACCGCCGACCCGCCCTGCGTGCTCGAGAGCCACGCCGCGTAGACGTCACCTGATCCCGTCGCCAACAGGGAGTGGAAGTTGTGCGAACCGAACTCCTCTCCCTCGTTGATGCTGACCGGCGCCAGCCAGGTCCGGCCACCGTCGTCGCTTCGCGCATAGCGGAGTGCACTCTCGGGCCACTTCTTGCCCACGTCGCGCCCCACGGTGTACAGGGCGTGAATCGAACCGTCGGAGCCGGCAACCACCTGCGGCGGCGCCTCGCCGTGCGGCTCGATCGAGCCGAGCGGGTCGCTCAGGACCGAACCGAAGACCTCCCCTGTCGGCGTGGTGACCTGAACGTGCAGTCGCTCCAGGCTGTCGGCGGGGTCGGCAGCGACCCACGACAACACCTGCGAGCCATCGTTCGCGACCGCGAACATCGGCGTGGCGCCCTGACCACTCGTCGCCGACACCACCGCAACCGGCGTGAACGGATCGGTGTCGGCGCGGCGATTGTCGCTGCAACCGGCCAGCACACCGACAACAGCAACCGACGTGAATGCGACCTGCCACCTGCTACCACGCATACTTGACTCCTCCATACACTGACCGCGGCATTCCGGGGGAGTAGGTGTCCTTCTGGAATGCATTGTACGACGACAGCTCGGCGTAGCGGCTGTCGGCAAGGTTGGTCACCCGCACGAACAGCTCCGCATTGGGGGTGACGTTGGCGTTGGCGTGCAGGTTGACAAGACTGTGCCCGTCGTACCACGAGACGTTGCCAGGATCCTGCGCGTAGCGGCCGGTGCGGGTCCACTCCACTGCCAGCCGACCGCCACGCAGCAGCGATGGTGACCAGGACAACATCACGTTGCCGAGCGCATCGGGGGCCTGCTCGATCTCGTTCCCGGCGTATGACACCGCAGGACTCGTCGGTGTGGCGGCCTGCGGCGTCCAATCGAGATACTGGTGCGAACCGATGGCGTATGCCGCGTCCAGGCGAAGGGTCGGAGTGACCGCAACACCGACACTCGCCTCGATGCCGCGATGCCGGGTGGAGCCGGCATTGCGGGCCTCACGGGTGTTCTGCGGCGTGACATAGGTGATGATGTCGTTGCTCACGTCCATCGAATATGCGGCGACCTGGTACACCAGGCGACCGCCCACCTGGCCGCGGATGCCGGCTTCCCAACTGTTCACCGTGACCGGGGTCAGCCCGACGGTGTTGGCGGCAGAGTTCTGGCTGAAGAGCTGCCCGAAGGATGGCACCCGGAAGCCGTGCCGCCACGAGCCATAGACGTTGACGGCATCACTGAATGCCCACGTCGCTCCCGCCTTGGGACTCAGGTGCGAGTAGCTCACGCTGGTGTCGGGCGGCACCCGGTGATTGCCGGTGCTGACCGGCTCGAGCCGGGTATCGTAGTCGTAGCCGGCAAAGTCGGCACGTACTCCGACGTCGACCCTGAGCGGTCCGATCGGGTTCCACTGGGTCTGCAGGTACGGCGACACGCCGTGATAGGTCACGTCATAGTCGTAGTGGACCTCGCCGTCCTCGTAACCCACCCAGGCGTTGTTGGCCCCGGCGCGGGTGACGATCGCCTGCCGCGCATACTGCGAACCCGGCGACAGGTCGGCGTCGACGCCGACGATGATGCGGCCATTCCACGGCGCGATGTCACGCCGGTAGCGAACCAGCAAGCCGAGCGAGTTGTTGCGCGTTTCCCAGGTCTGCGGATCGTAGGTGAGTTGCCAGCTCGGCAGCAGCCCCATCCGGTTGTGGCGGGCATACGGCGTGATGCTGAGCAGGCCGCTGCCGGCATCGCGCTCGAACGCGGTCGACACCCGGAGCGCCCGCGCCTCTCGATACGCGATCGGGGCCAGGTTGACGTGCGGCGCGTTCTCGTACAGGTCACGGGAAACCGCCGGCACATCCTGCTGGTCGATCCGCGAACCGGTGATCACCGTGCGCGCACTCCAGCTCCCGAACGCCGCATCCCAGCGGATCGAACCGCTCATCCGGTCGTACGGCGCATTGTCGAGCCAGTTGTCGCTGTGAGTGACGTTCACATCGGCGCGCACCCCGTGCCCGCCCCAGGTGCCACCGCCGCTCGCGAGCAACCTGCGATAGCCGTTGGAACCGCCCTCGGCGTTGAGTTCCAGCGACGGTGTGAACGGTGGCGGCTGCGTCATCACGTTGACGATGCCACCGATCGCATCACTGCCGTACAGCGCCGTGCCGGGCCCCTTGATCACCTCGATGCCGCCTGCCTGCGGCAGGTTGACCTCGTACAGGGCGTTGTGATTGAAGAAACCGGTCGGCCTGGTCGGGATGCCGTCCTCGAGGAACAGGTACACCGGCGATGTGCTGATCTTCATCCGCATCGCCATCATATGCCCCTCGCCCGAGGTCTGCGTCACGTGGACGCCGGCCAGGCGGTTGAGGATGCCCGAGGGATGCGCAGCGCGGGTGCGGCGCAGCTCGGAGCCGCCCAGCGCGTCGATCGTGAGCGACCCCTCGGCCCGACGCTCCAGCTCGCGGGTGCCACTAACGGTGAGCGGGTCGAGCACCATTGCGGCCTCGAGCATCCTGGTCTCGATCGACACCTGCTCACCTGCGCGCACGCGGACCAGAGCCGAGTCGGGTGCAAAGCCGATCTGGCGGGTGATCACCAGATGGGAGCCGACCGGAACCTCGACCAGTCGGTACCGGCCGTGGCTGTCGCTTACGGTGGACCGGGACAGCCCTGGAATGTGGATTCGCGCCTCGGCCACCGGGGCCGATGTCCGGGCGTATATCACCGTGCCGATGATACTGCCGGTCGGCACCTGGGCACGCCCCGGCAGCGTGCACAACAACATTGATCCCGCAAGGATCAGCAATCTCGATCGCATCATCGCCTCAAATCCATCGGCGCGACACCAGGCCGCGGCAATTACACGTTGGTGGATCCCGACCGGCTGTCGGGACCCGGTGTGCAGGACACGCAATGCGTGCCCGGATCAGGCGTGAGGCGGTGCGGTGGGTGGTGGCAGCAGGTCCAGCGGGCGATCACCGACAAGATCGGCGTCGGTGCGGAGCAGCACTGGGGATCTGTCGATTCCCGGGGCCACCTGAGCCACCACGGTGGTGGTGGGTGCTGCGGTGTTGATCGCCGGGGATGTGCAGCTCCCCAGGCAAGTGCATACGTCGTGATCGGCCGACTCGCTGTCGCCGCCAGTGGTGTGTCCGGTGTGGCTGGCGTGGCCACTTTGCCCATCGTGAGTGGCAACGGCACCGACGCTTGCCGCACCGCAGGGGTGCAACAACGGCGCGAGTTGCCCCGCCAGCGCCGGCGAGAGCACCAGCAGCAGCGCTGCGAGCCAATGACGGGTACGGTTGCCGATTCTCACGATTCGGAACCTAATGCCTGCTCCCGCGCCGGGGCAGCCCTGACCGCCAATCTCGGCAGTCGTAGCAGCAGCAGGCCGATCAGCACCACACCGGCCTGTACCGGTCGGGTGACGTCGAGCTTGACCAGCCAGAGGAAGTGCAGCACGCCGAGCACCGCTGCCACGTAGACCAGCCGATGAATCGCCTTCCAGCGTCGGCCGCCGAGCCGTCGGGCCACCCGATCGGGCGAAGTCACCGCCAGTGTCAGCAGGATGAGGAAGGCCACAAAGCCGACCGTGATGTACGGCCGCTTGAGGATGTCATTCCAGATCTCGCCGAACAGCAGCGATTGATCGAACACCAGGTAGCATCCCAGGTGCAGCAGCGCGTAAGCAAAGGCCCAAAGGCCGAGCGGCTTGCGGAGTCTCGTGAACGAAGCCTGGCCGGTCAGGGTGCGCAGCGGCGTGCACGCCAGCGAGGACAGCAGGAACCACAGTGCGGTGAAACCGGTGGAGTGCTCCAGCGCCTCGGCGGGGTTGGCGCCCAGGTCGTCGCGGAGCAGGCGCACGACAAGCAGCACCAGCGGGATGATGCCACCCACCACGATCGCCGGGCGAATCCACCTGTTGATCGCCGTGGCAAGGCTCATCGATTCAGAAGTTCCGTCTCAGATCCATCCCGGAGTACAGCGACGCCACCTCGTCGGCATAGCCGTTGAACGGCAGCGTGGGCCGCTTGAAGAAGTCGCCGATCCGGCGCTCCCGGGCCTGACTCCAGCGCGGATGATCGACATCGGGATTCACGTTGGCGTAGAAGCCGTACTCGCTCGGGATCGCCACGTTCCACGTGGTCGCCGGCTGGCGCTCGCTGAAATGGATCCTGACGATCGACTTGCCACCCTTGAAACCGTACTTCCACGGCACGATCAGGCGGAGCGGCGCACCGTTCTGATTGGGGAGGTCGCGACCGTACATCCCGGTCACCAGCAGCGAAAGCGGGTGACGCGCCTCGTCGAGCCGGAGCGCCTCGACATAGGGCCAGTCGAGAATCCGCATCCGCAGGCCCGGCATCTGTGCCGGATCGTTCAACGTGGTGAACGACACGAAGCGGGCGTCACCGAGCGGTTGGAGGCGGTCGATCACGTCACGAAGCTGCACGCCGTTCCACGGAATCACCATCGACCAGGCCTCGACGCAGCGCATCCGGTAGATCCGCTCGTACCTGGTGAGCCCCTTGAGCAGATCCTCCAGGGCCCAGGTGGCGGGCTTGGCCACCAGGCCGCTGACCTCGACCGTCCACGGAGCGGTGCGGAGCGACCCAGCGTTGCGTGACGGGTCGGCCTTGCCGGTACCGAACTCGTAGTAGTTGTTGTAGGTGGTTGCCTTGTCGTAGGGAGTGATTTCGTCGTCGAACCCGGCCCGATCCGGCTCCACTTCACGGCGGAGGCAACCGGCCACGGGCGACAGTGCCGCCATCGTGAACCCGGCCTCACGCAACCAATCGCGTCGCGAGAGGTAGAGCCGCTCGTCGGTGACCTCCGTGGCGGGGATGTCGTCGGGTCGTCGTATCAGCATCGGAACCTCGGCTTTGCGTGGTCGCATTGAGGGACGACCGGCGGAGCTGACGCACCACACCGCGGCCCCCGGTGACAGCCGGGCCGCGGTTGGCTACCTTCCTCGCCCCGGGACAGGTGGCCGAGTGGTTTAAGGCACCACGTTGGAAGCGTGGCGTGCGGGCAACCGTACCGAGGGTTCGAATCCCTCCCTGTCCGTT
>CBFGRM010000015.1:0-41762 GCA_965651205.1 uncultured bacterium | reverse complement strand
AGAAGGGAGAAGGGAGAAGGGAGAAGGGAGAAGGGAAGGGGAAAGGGAGAATAGGAGAAAGCTATGGCAACATTCCTGCTCAAGACAGAACCAACCACCTATTCCTGGGCCGACCTGGAGCGCGAGGGGCGCACTCGTTGGGACGGGATCACCAACGCTGCGGCCCTGATCGCGATCCGGCAGATGCGGCCGGGCGACGAGGCGCTGATCTACCATTCGATGTCAGACAAGGCGATCGTGGGAATTGCCAGGGTGGTGAGCGACCCGTATCCGGACCCCGCCAGGGACGATGACAAGTTCGCTGTGGTGGATGTGGAGAAGGTTCGCGCGCTCAGCAAGCCGGTTACCCTCGCGGAGATCAAGGCCGAGCCCGGGCTGGCAGACTTCGCCCTGGTATACAACTCGCGCCTGTCGACAATGCCGGTGAGCACGGCACACCGGAAGCTGCTCCGCAAGCTTGGAGTGAAATGAGAGCGTCGTATCGCTCCCTCGCCTTCTCGCTCTCTCGCTCTCTCGCCTTCTCGCTTTCTCGCCTTCTCGCTTTCTCGCCCGAACATACCCCGAAGCCATCGATTATCTTTGTCGGATGCCCGACTTCGTTGTTCGCGCCCCGTTCGAGCCAGCCGGCGACCAGCCGCGGGCCATCGCCGAGCTCACGGCAGGCCTGGCACGGGGCGAGAAGTACCAGACACTGCTGGGTGTCACCGGCAGCGGCAAGACGATGACCCTGGCCCACACCATCGCGGCGCACAAGCGGCCGACGCTGGTGATGAGTCACAACAAGACGCTGGCTGCCCAGCTCTACGGTGAGCTGAAGCAGTTTCTGCCCGGCAACGCGGTCGAGTACTTCGTGTCGTACTACGACTACTACCAGCCCGAGGCCTACGTCCCGTCGACCGATGTCTACATCGAGAAGGACGCGTCGATCAACGATGACATCGAGTCGCTCCGTCTCCGGGCAACTTCGTCACTGATGGAACGCGAGGATGTGGTGATCGTGGCCACGGTGTCGGCGATCTACGGCCTGGGGGATCCGGCCGCGTATCGCGCCCTGATGGTGGCGGCCGAGGTGGGGGAGACCAGGGGACGCGACGGCCTGCTGCACGACCTGGTGCGGGTTCAGTACCAGCGCAACGACGCATCGTTCGAGCCGGGCACGTTCCGGGTTCGTGGCGACACGATCGAGATTCATCCCGCCTACGACGAGCAGGGGGTCCGGATCGAGCTGTGGGGTGACCAGGTGGAGCGGATCTCGCGCTTCCACCCGATCACCGGCGAGACCATAGCCAAGCTCGACCGCACCGCGATCTACCCGGCCAAGCACTTCGTGACCGAACGCGCCACCATCGAGCGCGCGGTCGAGCGGATTCGCGCCGAGCTGGCGGAGCGGCTCCACGAACTTCGCAGCGCCGGCAAGCTGCTGGAGGCCCAACGGCTGGAGTCGCGCACCACCTTTGACGTGGAGATGATGCTCGAGGTGGGCACCTGCGCCGGAATCGAGAACTATTCGCGTCATCTCGCGGGCAGGCGCGAGGGTGAGCGTCCGGCCTGCCTGATCGACTACTTTCCGGCCGACTTCCTGGTGGTGGTCGACGAGAGTCACGTGTCGCTGCCGCAGATCAACGGGATGTACAACGGCGACCGTGCCCGCAAGACGACCCTGGTCGAGTACGGCTTCCGGCTGCCATCGGCGCTCGACAACCGGCCGCTCCGCTACGAGGAATTCCTGTCGCTGGTGCCGCAGATGATCAACGTTTCGGCCACCCCCGGCGATATCGAACTGCAACTCTCGGGCGGCAAGGTGGTGGAGCAGATCATCCGGCCCACCGGCCTGATCGACCCCGAGATCGACATCCGCCCGGTGGCGGGTCAGGTCGACGACCTGCTGGCGGAGATCCGGATTCGCGAGAAGCGGCAGGAGCGGGTGCTGGTCACCACGCTCACCAAGCGGATGGCGGAGGACCTCACCGACTACCTCCAGCAGGCAGGAGTGCGGGTGCGCTATCTGCACAGCGACATCGACGCGATCGAGCGGGTGGAGATCCTGCGCGGTCTCCGCTTGGGAGAGTTCGACGTGCTGGTTGGTATCAACCTGTTGCGCGAAGGTCTCGACCTGCCCGAGGTGTCGCTGGTGGCGATTCTCGACGCCGACCAGGAGGGGTTCCTGCGCAGCGATCGTTCGCTGATCCAGACCGTGGGACGTGCGGCGCGCAACGTCGAAGGTCGCGCTGTGCTCTACGCCGACCGGATGACCGGCTCGATGCAGCGGGCGCTGGACGAGATGTCGCGGAGGCGGGAGCTGCAGCGCCAGCACAACATCGAGCACGGCATCACCCCGATGTCGATCGTCAAGTCGCTCGACGAGGTCCGGCTGTCGACCCGAGTGGCCGACTCGCGCACCGAGCGGCCGGACCAGCGTCGCAAGCCGGCCGCCAAGCCGGTCGACCTGCACGATCCGGCTCAGCGCGCCGCGGCGATCGCGGCGCTGGAGCAGCAGATGCGCGAGGCCGCGGCCAACCTGGAGTTCGAGGTGGCAGCACTGCTGCGCGACCAGCTCAACGAGCTGCGCGCTGCCGGTGCCCCCAACGTGCGCCGCGGCTCGAGCAGGCGATGACACAACTGCTCGACCAGGCCGGCGTCGAGGCGCTCGCTGCATCACTCGCCGCCCGCTTGCCCGCTCATTCGGTGATCCGGCTCGAGGGCCCGCTTGGCGCGGGCAAGACGACGTTCGTGCGCGCCTTCGCGCGAGCGCGCGGTGCGGGAGTGCCCGCCACTTCGCCCACTTACACCATCGCCCACCGCTATCCCGGTCCGGCCGGCGATGTCTGGCACCTCGACTGTTATCGCCTCCGCGATCCGGAGTCGGCAGCAGACCTGGACTGGGAGGAGTTTGCGCGCGCCGATGCGCTCCTGGTGGAGTGGCCCGAGCGCGCCGGTCCTTGGTTGCCATCAGCGCATTGCACCGTGCGACTGGATCACGTCGACGAGCACCGCCGCAGCGTGGTGGTGTCGCTATGAGCGGCGCAACACTCGCTCTCGATGCAGCCACCACTCGACTCACCCTGGCGCTGTCGAGCAACGGCAGGGCCACCGAACGTCACGTCGACGGTCCGCGGCGTCACGCCAACGAGATACTCGGTCTGGTCGACGACCTGCTGGCCGAGCACCGGCTCGCCGTGCCTGACATCGGACGAGTGATCACCGGCGACGGCCCGGGGTCCTTCACCGGGCTCAGGGTGGCGGCATCGGTTGCCAAGGCGCTGGTGTGGCGACAACCGGAAGTGCTATGGTACACCGCTCCCTCGCTGCTGGTGCGGGCACTGGCCGCGAGTCGCGGCGTTGCAGGGTCGCAGGCAGTGGTGCTGGCGCTGAGTGATGCCCTGCGCGGAGAGCTGTACGCCGGTTGCTGGCGCGTGAGCGATCAGGGCGTGCAGCCGGTCGGGCCGTCACCTCGTGCGATGCTGCCCGCGGCGCTGGAGCAGTTCGGGCCCGTCGACGCAGTGATCGGCAGCATTCCCGAACCGCTGGTCGACCTGGTGCACGCAGTCTCGGGAG
Organism: uncultured bacterium; assembly: GCA_965651205.1. Taxonomy (GTDB): domain Bacteria; phylum Gemmatimonadota; class Gemmatimonadetes; order Gemmatimonadales; family GWC2-71-9; genus Palsa-1233. Next base: position 38,207 of record CBFGRM010000015.1, on the reverse strand, counting down.
TGACGCCGATCACCGGTGATGCGGCCCTTCCCGACGCCCGCGACCTGATCTCGCTGGCGGACCTTGATAGTGGCGTCGAGCTTGTTGCAGACCCGGCTGCCTGGCATCCCGAATACGGCCGGCCGGCCGAGGCGCAGGCGGTATGGGAACGGAAATTTGGCAGACGACTACCTGATTCGACCTACCACTCCGGCTGATCTCGACGCGCTGGCCGCACTCGAGGTGACGGCCTTCTCCGATCCGTGGACTGCCGCGATGCTGGAGGAGGCACTGGTGGCGCGCGGCGCAGTGGCATTGGTGGCAGTGGCCGACCAGCGCATCGTCGGCTCGGTGATGGCCCGGCAGGTCGCCGACGAGGGCGAGATCCTCTCGATCGCGGTGGCGGCCGGGCACCGTCGCCTCGGCCTGGGGAGGATGCTGCTGGAAACGGCCATCAGCGAAATGGCCGCGGCCGGGGCGGACTCGGTGTGGCTGGAGGTTCGCGCCTCCAATGTGGCAGCGATCACGCTCTACCAGCAGGCCGGCTTTGTGACCGCCGGGGTGCGGCGGGGCTATTATCGACGACCCCTAGAGGACGCGGTGCTGCTGCGTCGTCAGGTGCCACCTTGAAGCATTCGGGGACAGCACATCGGCCCCGGAACCGTGAATTTGATGGCGTGCCGGGCGGCCGACCTGTGGCCGGTCGCACGCCCACCTATACTTCGACCGGAACCACGAATCCTGATCCGCGGAGCACCAAATGAGCAAGTCACTCAACAAGGCCATCCTGATCGGCAACCTGGGCAGCGATCCCGATGTTCGCACCACCAACAATGGCAGCAAGGTGGCCACGCTGTCGATTGCCACGTCACGGGTCTGGAAGGACCAGTCCGGCCAGCGCCAGGAAAAGACCCAGTGGCACCGGGTGGTGTGCTGGAACAACCGGGTTGGGCCCCAGCTCGCCGATGTGGCGGAGAAGTACACCAAGAAGGGTGACCGGGTCTACGTCGAGGGCGAGATCGAGTACCGCACCTGGCAGGACAAGGAGGGCCAGACCCGATACTCCACCGAAATCAATGCTCGCGACCTGATCCTGCTGGGCGGTCGTGGCGGAAGCGGTGACGACGAAGGTGGCGGTTGGAGCGGGTCCCGCGCCGGTGCCTCGAAGAGCGCGCCCGCCGCCAGCGCCGCCAGGAAGGACGAGTCGTTCGACGACTTCCCGGAAGCGCTCGACGGCGAGGACGACGACCTGCCGTTCTGATTGTTGCTCTGGCGGCGAGGCTCTGCCTCGCCGCTACAGCACCGGCAGGGTCGGCACCAGGGCGTTGTTGTACCCGCCGTGCCCCGCCTGCCCGAACTCGCCATATCCCCAGCACATCAGCGCTCCGTCGTTGCGCGCCCCGCAGAACAGGTATCCCAGGCCCTGCGACAGCCACTCGAACTGGTTGCCACCCGAGACGGCAACGGGCACGCTGCTGTCGGTTGTGTTGCCGGTGCCCAGTTCACCTTCGGCATTCTCGCCCCAGCACTTCACCAGCCCGGTCGCCAGGCGCCCGCAGGTTGACCAGCCCGATGCGCTGATCTCGACGAAGAGATCGCCTCCGCTGACGCGCACCGGAGTCGTGCGGTCGGTCGTGGAGTTGTCACCGAGCTGTCCCTGGCCATTCCAGCCCCAGCACCACACTTCGCCACCAGCAGTGCGACCACACGAGTGCCACTCTCCCGTGCTGATCTGCGCGAAGACGTGATTGCCGGCGACCGCAACGGGGCTGTTGGCTTCGGTCGGGGCGCCCGCGCCCAGTTGTCCTTCGTCGCCTTCACCCCAGCAATACGGCTTGCCGGCAACAGTGATGGCGCAGGTGTGATATGCCCCGCTGGACAGCTCCTGCCACTGATGACCACCGGCGACGAGTACGGGAACATCCGAGTCGGTCCAGGTGCCGCTGCCCAGTTCGCCATCGTCGCCGTCGCCCCAGCAACGGGCCTCACGAGTCGCGGTGATGCCGCAGAAGAAGTCCTCGCCGGCAGACAGCGCGTCGAAGGAGAAGCCTCCCTTGACTTCGGTCGGGGCAAGGTAGATCTCGTCGGGACTGTTGCCGAGCGACCCGTCATCGCTCTCGCCCCAGCACCATACTGCGCCGCTGACGGCCAGACCGCAGGTTGATGCCCAGCCCAGCGCGAGTTGCTTGAAGCGCAGCGATGTCTCGACAGGGCGGGGAGTCGGAACCTTCGACGAGGCCAGGCTGCCGAGACCGAGTTCGCCGTGCTCGTTCCTGCCCCAACACCACGCGGCACCCTCGTGGTCCAATGCGCAGGTGTGATAGTAGGCCGTCACGACCTGAACGAAACGCTCATCGCCCTGGACATTCACCTGAACCGAGGCGCTCTTGCCCTCGACAGTGGCGGTGATCTCCGCGCTGCCCGGTGAGATGGCGGTCACCAGGCCCGCGTCGCTCACGGTTGCGAGGGCGGGATGGCTGCTGCTCCACGAGACCGTGCGACCGGTGAGGACGGCGTCGTTGGCGGCCCGCGCCGTGGCTTGCAGTTGAATTGTTTCAGCCACCGCGAGCGAGGCGGACTGCGGCGTGATGCTCACGGTGGCAACCGGAATCTGGGTGACCGTGACGCTGGCCTGTCCCGTCTTGCCCTCGGAGGTTGCGGTGATCTGGGCGGTGCCGGCCGACACCGCGGTGATCAGGCCGGAAGCGGACACGGTGGCCACCGCTGCAGCAGAGGAGGACCACTGCACGGTCCTGCCAGTGAGCGGCTTGCCATCGGCGTCGAGTGTTGCAGCGGTGAGTTGCGTGGTCGAACCCACTTCGACCTCGCTGCTGGCGGGGGTGACGGTGACCGTGGCCACCGGTATCACCACCGGATTCACGGTGATGGTGGCGCTGGCCGACTTGCCTTCGCTGGTGGCGGTGATCTGCGCACTGCCCGCTGACACTGCCGTCACCAGGCCGCTGCTGCTGACGCTGGCCACAGCCGACGAGCTGCTCTGCCAGGTCACCGTGCGCGAGAGTGCATTGCCTTCTGCGTCCCTGGGTTGTGCGCTCAGTTGCCGGGTCTGGCCCACATCCATCTCGGCGCTGCCCGGCGTTACTGCCACCGACGCCACGGCCGGCGGCGGAGGTGGCGGGGGCGGCGGTGTGGGGCCTGAGCTGTCACCGCCGCAACCCGCCAGGGACGCTGCTGTCGCAGCGATGATAAACAACGGGCTGAACCGCATCGTGACTGCCTTTCCGTGGGTGGGTGTCATTGACGTCGCACGGATACGCGAAACAGCCACGAAAACGGGATCATCGTAATGCTTGAGGGCAGCCTGCGGCCCCCACGCACGCCTCAGGACGAATGATCGTGCAACACCCGCCAGCCAGCCGACGTCCGCTCCCAGATCAGCGTGAACCAGCCGCTCTGTTCAGGCCGGTCGCCGCCGGTGAGCCGGAAGCGGCCGGTCATCAGTACGTGGTCGTCACCCAGAGATCGTTGAACCACGTCGGAGAAGCCCAGCGCCTGGATCGGCTTGCCATCGCGGAAGTAGGTGTCGGTGAACGACGAGACGATACGGTCCTTGCCGGGACGCGGACCCTGGCGGGTCATAAAGGTCACCGAATCGACATAGATGCTGACGTGCTTCGCCAGACTTGCCTCGTTCCACCCGTCGGCGGAGGACTGGAGCAGGTCGCTGATCGCGCGGGCGTCGGCCGGGGCAGGGGCAGGGAAGGCCTGAGCCCGGGCGGGAGGGGTCACCAGACAGAGCGAGAGCAGCAGCCCTGCGGCGGCCAGATGGCGGGGATTGAACACGATTCGACTCCTCGGTAAGGGTTGAAGGGCGGGCTGACGATACTCTGATCGACCGGGTACGGGCCCGCGGCCCACGTCCCCGGTTGTTCTGGCACGTTTCGTGTCGCACATTTTCGCATCGAACGCTCTCTGGAGGCATCCTGATGCGTGGCAAGTTGTTCATCCTGGCCGGTCTGGTGGCCGCCCTGCCGTTGGGGGCGCAGGCACCCAGTGATCCCGACGGTACTCCGTTCTTTCTCCGCAAGGTGCCGCCGCCGGCGGACGCCCTCAAGGCCTACAGTGAGCAGCCCTATCGCCCGGTGCGCAACGGCGAAGTCTACTCGGCCGCCTTCCTCACCGAGGGTAGGGAGATGGCCTTTGGCGAGGCGATCGGGCCCAGTTCAGTGGCCCTCAGCACCCCGGGCGGCACCGCTGTGACCGCCCTCGGCACGGCGATTTCGGTACGGCCTCCCGAGGGCGGCTCTTACCGGGTGGGCGACACCCTGGTGGTGGCCGAGGTGAGGAGTGGACCTCGTGACTGGGGTGAAGTGGTGGTGCCAACCGGGCTGGTGGTGGTCACCGGCCACGCGGAGCATCAGGCGTTGGCCGGGGTGGTGGCGATTTACGGGTTTATGCGCGGCGGCCAGGCGGTGTTTCCGGCGGCACCGATCAGCAATCCCGGAGAGGTGCGGCCGGTGGCGGTTGACGAAGGCCCCGAGGGTGCGATGATCGCGCCGCTGACGGAGCGAGAACTGATGATGACCGGCGGCCACCTGTTCAGCGATCTTGGCCAGCGTGACGGGATCCGGATCGGCGATTTCGTGGAATTGCGGAGCGGGGCACGCAACGACGATGAGCGGCCGGAATCCACCACCGAGTTGATGGCCACCGGCCAGGTGGTGCACGTGAGCCAGAACAGCAGCACCATCAAGCTCACCAACGTGCTCAATCCGGCCCTTCGTCCGGGTGCCGCAGTTGTCCGGGTCGCCACGCTGCCCTGAGCGCGCGGCCCGGCTCCGCTATCTTCCCCACCGACAATCGATTTTCCTTCCCGAGCGGGCACCAACTGGTGCCCGCCATTGAGGTGTTATGAGCGGATCAGTCTGCATCAGTGGCGGAGCCGGATTCATCGGGTCGCACATCGCCGAGGCCTACCTTGCCGCCGGCTGGAAGGTGACCTGCCTCGACGACCTTTCGCGCGGCAAGCGGGAGCAGGTGCCGGCCGGCGCGACGTTCGTGCACGCCGACATCCGCTCCAGGGAAGCGGCGGAACTTGTTGCCGATGGCGGCTTCGATGTGGTCAACCATCAGGCCGCCCAGATCGACGTGCGCGTCTCGGTGGATGATCCCGCTACCGATGCATCGATCAACCTGGTCGGATTCGCCAACCTGCTGGCCGGTGCGGCACGCGGCAAGGTCAAGCGGGTGATCCTGGCATCCAGTGGCGGTGTGGTCTACGGCGACCCCACCGTGATCCCGACTCCGGAACCCACCGCCACGCTGCCGATCTCGCCCTACGGCGTGAGCAAGCTGGCCAGCGAACACTACCTGCGGGTGATGGGCGAGCTGGGCGGATTCGAGGGCGTGGCGCTGCGCTATTCCAACGTGTACGGCCCGCGACAGGACCCCAAGTCGGAGGCCGGCGTGGTGTCGATCTTCGTCTCGCGGGTGCTCGGCGGGAAGCCGATCACCATCTTCGGCGACGGCGAACAGACCCGCGATTACGTGTTCGTGCGCGACGTGGCGCGTGCTTCGGTGCTGGCCTCGCAACTCGCGTCCGTGTCACGGGGTGATGCTCTCGACGTCCCCGCTTTCAACATCGCCACCGGCACCGAGACCACCGTCAACCAGCTCGCCCGCCACGTGATGTCGGCCCTTGGTCGCGAGGTGCCGATGGAGTACTCGGCGCCGCGACCCGGTGAGCTGTTCCGTTCCTGCCTCAATGTCGGCAAGGCGGCCAGTGACCTCGGTTGGCAACCGTCGGTGCCGTTCGGCGAGGGCTTGCAGGAGCTGGCCAACTGGTTCAAGGAGAGCTGATGCAGCAGGTGGATTCGATGGTTGCGGAGACCGAGGCCGACCTGCTGGGGTTGGTGCTCACCGCATCGCCCGAGACCAAGGTGGTGCTGCTGCTCTGCGCCATCTTTTCGCTGCTGTCGTGGTACCTGATCTTCGCCAAGTCGGTCGAGTTCCGGCGACTGCGGAGCGCCGGCGATCGATTTCGTGACGCGATCCAGGGTCGCCGGACTCTTGAGGATCGCGAGCAGGCGTTGGCAGGACTGGGCCGTTCGCCCTACGCCGACCTGGTCCGCACCGTCGGTTCGTTCCTGGCCGACCTGCGCGGCGCCAACCAGCGCGACGGCGTGAGCCGGAGCGGCCTGTCGCTCACCCAATTGGAGGCGCTCACCCTGGCTCTGGACACCCAGGTGCGCGCCGAGGCCGACCAGGCCGCGCGGCGGGTGCCCTGGCTCGCCACCATCGCCGCCACTTCGCCGCTGCTGGGACTGTTCGGCACGGTGATCGGGATTATGCAGAGTTTTCAGCGGATCGCCGTGAGCGGTTCGTCGAGCATCGCTGCTGTTGCCCCCGGCATTGCCGATGCGCTGGTGGCCACCGCCGCGGGTCTCGGTGCCGCCATCCCCGCGGTGATCGCCTACAACGTGTTCACCTCGCGGGTCGACCGCTTCGAGGGTGAACTCGAGCGTACCGCGCAGGCGGAAATCGCCTCGCTGGGCCGGGAAGGGCGCCTGTAGGTGGCGATGCGGGGGATCGGCTCCGGCCGCAAGCGCCGCAACCTCAACGCCGAGGTGAACATCATCAACCTCGTCGACGTGGTGCTGGTGTTGTTGCTGATCTTTATGTTGACCGCACCGATGCTGCAGGGCGGCGTGGAGGTGCGACTGCCCAAGGCCGCCGCGCGTCCGTTGGAGGCACGCGACGGGCTCACCATCACCATCACCCGCGACGGCCAGATCGCGATCGGCGACCAGCGACTCAGCTACGCGGAGTTCCGCGCCAATCTTGCCACGGTGCTGAGACTCGAGGACCCGGACGGCGTTTACATTCGCGGCGACGATGCGGCCAGCTATGGCGAGGTGCTCAGGGTTATGGCGGCAGTGCGTGCGGCGGGGGTGACCAACGTGGGGCTGGTAGTGGAGCCGGAGAACCAGAGATGAGTTCACCGGCGCTCCGGAGTCCCGGACGGATCGGGGTGATCGGCAGCGGCGCGGTACACCTGCTGTTGTTGCTGGGGCTGGTGCTGGTTGCCCGCGGTGCCAATGAGCCGGCGCCACTCGTCTACGCGGTGAATCTGGTTGCCGCGCCGGCACCCGGACCGGCCCCGCGCCGGGCGGCAGAATCGGCCCGGCCGGCCGTGGAGAGCGAACCCGAGGCACCGCCGGAGGATGCTCCAGCCCGGCGGACCCAGGCGGAACCGCAACCCGTCGAGCCGACGCCCAGGGAGCCGGTCGCCGACGATCCGCCGGTGCCGACCCGCTCGGAGACGACACCGCTGCCGGGCCAGACCCCCAGCACCGGCACCGACCAGTTGACGTTCCGCCAGGAGGGGCTCCGCTTTCCGTATCCGGAGTATCTCGAGACGATCGTCACCGAGATTCGTCGTCGCTGGGTCAATCCCAGCGGCAACAATGCACGCCTCAGGGTAGACGTGGCGTTCACCATTCAGCGCGATGGCACAGTGACCGACATCAGCTATTCCAGACGCAGCGGCAATCTCCTGTTCGACACCGAGGCGCGCGGCGCGATCGAGCGCGCAGGGCGTGACCGCGCATTCGGCCCGCTGCCGGCCGGCTGGAATGGCGAGTCACTGCCGATCGCATTCTCGTTCACGCCGGAGCGGCAGTGATGGCAGCCACCGCTCTCAGCCCTGCCCGCTGGCTCGCGGCGGTATTGCTGGGCTGCCTGATTGGTATGGCACCGTTCACCGAGCTGGTGGCACAGGACCGGATTTCGCTCGGAATCACCTATCGTGCCGGTGTCAGGCCCGGGATGCTGGTGGTCGCCGGCCCCGGACTCGATTCGGTCCGCAAGATCGTCGAGCGTGACCTGCAGTTTTCCGATCGTTACGAGATGGCGATCGTGCCCGACGATGCCGGTCCGCAGACCGGCCCGCTCAGCGCGCCGCTGTATGCCTCGATGGGTCTCACCTGGGCGGTCGAACTGAATGCGGTGACCGGTGGTGTCGAGGCCAAGTTGCATCACCTTCCCAGTGGCGAAGTGCGCGAGCGAGTGGTGCGCGGTATGGACGTGAGTGGCGTCGGCACCGAACGGCAGCGGATTCACCAACTGAGTGACGAGATGCTGGCCAAGTCGGTTGGCGGAATCGGCATCGCCGCCACCCGGATCCTGTTTCAGTACTCGGACAACATCTGGTCGATCGACAGCGACGGTGCCAACCTGATGCGGATGAGCAACGGCACCGGGATCGCGATGTCGCCCACGTGGTCGCACGACGGCCGCCGGATTGCGTACGTCGAACTGCGCGACTATGGCGGCGTGGTGGTGCTGCAGAACCCGCTCACCGGCGCCCGGCAGACGGTCCCCCGGCCCAGCGGTGGCGGTCAGGCGGCGACCCCGGCGTTCTCTCCCGACGGGGCCACGATGGCATTCGCGATGAACACCGAGCGGGGCACCGATATGTACGCGGTGGATATCGCCCGGATGTGCTGCGTGCGCCAGCTCACCGCAAGCGGAAAGCTGGCGGATAATATGAATCCTGCGTATTCTCCGGATGGCCGGAGGATCGCGTTTATGTCGACGAGACCGGGCCGCGGCCAGATCTATGTGATGGACGCCGACGGGGCCAACCAGCGCAGCCTGGTCCCGTTCGACGGCACCTCGGCGGGGGCCTCGTATGCTCCGGAATGGTCGCCCGATGGCAACCGGGTGGCTTTCCATCGCGATATTGCTGGTGGCAGGCACGTGATGGTGTACGATTTCGGCACCGGTCAGGCCCGGGCCGAGACGTCGATCGGCACCAACGAGGATCCGAGCTGGGCCCCGGATTCACGGCACCTGGTGTTCCGCTCAAGTCGCTCTGGCGGCAGCCAGTTGTGGGTGCTGGACACCGAATCGGGAGCGTCCCGGCAGTTGACGAATATGAACGGTCCGACCCGGTTGCCCGCCTGGTCGCCGCCGCTGCAGGGCCCAACACCTTGACCTGGAGTCGCCTGATGTCCCGTTTTCCCGCTTTCGCCCTCGGACTGGTGTTCGTCGTCACTGCCTGCGGAGGCAAGGAAGAGCCGGTGGTCACGCCGACGCCGACTCAGACCGGCCCGGCGCCGACGGCACCGGCCCCCAGCGATGACGACGCGGCCCGTCGTGCCGAGGCAGCCCGCCGTGATTCGCTGGCTCGCGCCGAGGCAGCCCGCGCGGCGCTGGTCAACGAAATGGCCACGATGATCCATTTCGACTACGACCAGTACAGCGTGCGGCCGGCCGACGAGGCGCTGCTCAATCGCAAGGCCGAGATCCTGCGGGCCAACCCGGCGGCCCGGATCCGGATCGTCGGTCACGCCGACGACCGTGGCTCCGACGAGTACAACCTCGCCCTCGGGATGCGCCGGGCGACCGCTGCCAAGGAGTACCTGGTCCGGCTGGGCGTCGAGGCGGGCCGGATCGAAGTGGCCTCGCTGGGCGAGGAAGTGCCGCTCGATCCGGGTCAGAACGAAGCTGCGTGGGCCACCAACCGCCGCGGTGAGTTCGAGATCATCGCGGGCAACCAGACCCTGCGAGCCCCTTGATGCCGAATTTCCGTGCCGGAGTCGTGCTGATGCTCGGCGTGGTCGCCTGTGCCACGCCGGGTCAGGTGCGCCGGATCGAAACCCAGCTCGCGATGCAGCAGCGCGAGCAGGAACGACGTGACTCGGCCACCGCGGCATTGTTGCACGACATCCTGCGGACCCAGCAAAGCACGCTCGATTCGCTGGAAAGCACCCGGATGGCAATTGCGCTGGCCAAGGGCGAGAGCTCGGCCGGTGTGGTGGACCTGCAGCGCACCATCCTCGCGCTGCAGGAGAACATCAACAACACCAATCGACGCCTCAACGAGTTCTACGCCCAGCTCGATTCGCGGCAGGCCGTGAACGAACCGCCGGCGTACGATTCCACCGGTGCACCGATTCCCGGCAGGATGCCTTCGGCGCTGCAGATGCTCGAGGCCGGCCAGTCGCAGCTCGACCGGCGGGCGTGGACCACCGCGCGTTCGGTTTTCCAGGAGTTGCTGGAGACGTATCCCACCTCGACCGTGGTGCCCGATGCGCTCTACGGCATCGCACTGTCGTATGAGCAGAGCAATCCCGATTCGACCACGGCCTACCTGCGCGAGGTGGCCCGCAACTACGCCGAGTCGCAGCGGGCGGCGTCGGCCCTGTTCAAGCTGGGTGCCAAGGCCCAGGCCGACGGCGACGTCCGCGCTGCCCGGCAGTGGTTCGAGCAGGTGGTGACCCCGCGCTACCGCGGCACGCCGGAATACGACGTGGCGCAGCAGCGACTGCGCCAACTCCCCTAGCCGGACCACCCCGTGAAAAACGCGACCGGCGAAATGCCGTTCCTCGATCACCTCGAGGAACTCCGGTCGCGCCTGCTCAAGGTGCTGGCCGCGGCGGTGGTCGGCATCGGCATCGGCATCTGGGGCGTGCTGCACTTCGACGCCATCGTGCTGCTGGCCCAGCCGATCGCCGAGTACCTGCCCAACGGCAAGCTCACCATCCTGGGCGTCACCGATCAGTTCCTGATCACCGTCAAACTGGGTGCCATCGCGGGGCTGGTGCTGGTCTCCCCGGTGATCCTCTACCAGGTATGGGCATTCCTGTCGCCCGCGCTGTACGAACGCGAACGCAAGGCGATGATCCCGGCGCTGTTCGTGGGCCTGCTGCTGTTCATCGGCGGCGTGGCGGTGGGGTGGTACCTCGTGCTGCCGAAGGCGATCCCGATCCTGTTGGGCTTCCAACCCGATGTCTTCAACCTCAACATCACCTACGATCGCTACTTCCCGTTCGTGATCCAGGTGCTGCTGGCGCTGGGCATCTCGGCCGAAGTGCCCCTGGTGATGATCCTGATGGCTGCGCTCGGCATCTTCGACGCGCGACGCTACAACGCCTTCCGGCGCTACGCCGTGCTGCTGGCGTTCATCGGCGGTGCGCTGATGTCGCCGGGTGGCGACGTGACCCTGATGCTGCTGCTCACGCTGCCGCTGTTGCTGCTGTACGAGATCGGCGTGGCTGGCGCATACCTGGTGCAGGGTCGCGGCCGTCGACGAATCGACGGCAACGGTGGCAAGGCCGCGATGATCGTTGCGGTCGGGCTGCTGCTGGTCGGTGGCGCGGCGCCGTTGGTGGCCCAGGACCCGCCGCAGCCACGCCCCCGCCTGCTGCGAGGCGCCAAGGACACCCTGGGTGCCACGCCGGCGCGACAGATGGACAGTTCCACCGCGAAGCGGCTCGGGCTGCCGACCGCCCCGGTGCGGGTGTTTCCGGGTGCCGACTCGGTGATGCAGGCACTGCTCAGGCGACCCGGGTTTGCCCGCACCCGTTACATCGGTGACACGGCGATAATGGTGGCCGACTCACAGCGGATCATCCTGTCCGGTCACGCTGCCACCGAACGCGACGGCAGCATACTCGAGGCGGACCGGATCCTGTACGCCGACGCCGCCTGCGAGCTGGTGGCGAGCGGCGAGCCGCGGATGTTCGAGGATGACAAGATCGCAATCGGACGGGTACTGCGATTCGACACCTGCACCGAGCGGGGCGTGTTCGACGAGGCCTTCACCACCTTCGAGGAACTGGGTGCAAGCTGGTTCGTGCGCGGCAACCTGGCGGTCGACTCATCGGCGTCGCGCCTGTATGCCGGCGGCGGCGAGTTCACTTCGTGCGACCTGCCGATGCCGCACTACGAGTTTCGTGCGGGGCAGGTGAAGTGGGTGTCGCAGTCGTACCTGGTCGCAAGGCCCGCGGTGCTGTACGTGCGCGACGTGCCGGTTGCGTGGCTGCCGTTCCTGTTCCAGGACACCAAGCCGGGCCGCAGGTCGGGGATCCTGATTCCGCAATTCGGTTTCAATGACATCGTGCGGCCCACTCGCGGGTACAACCGCCAGGTCACCAACATCGGCTATTACTGGGCCCCCAACGACTACTTCGACGCCACGCTGAGGTTTGACTGGTTGTCGTCGCGCTACATCCAGTTCGGTGGCGAGCTCAACTACGCCTGGCGCAACCGGTTCATCAACGGCGGGCTGGCGCTCAACAAGCAGGTCGAGGTCGAGGGGTCGAGCAGCACCCAGTTGATGTGGCGGCACCAGCAGGCCTTCTCTGCGGCCACCCAGATGAACTTCAACATCAACTATATGACCAACTCGCGGGTGGTGGCTGGCAACGCCATCGACCCGCTGCTGACCACTCAGCAGATCTCGAGTGCCGCCAATTTGACCCGACGGTTCCGCTGGGGCAACGTCACCCTCGGTGGCACCAGGCGCCAGAACGTGTCGGACGGTTCCGGCACGATGACGCTGCCGTCGCTCACCATCACGCCGTCGCCGATCGCACTGGCGCGCGACGTGAGCTGGTCGCCAAGCCTGCGCGCCGTCAACGACATCGGCTTCAAGACGCCCTTGCCGGCGCAGTTCGTGGTGGGCGGCAGCGTTATCGACACGGTGTTGTCAACCGGCAGCTCGCGCAGTTCGTCGTTCGACCTCGACACGCCGTTCAACATCTTCGGCTTCACCTGGAACAACAAGGTGAGCTATGCCGACCGGATGGTAACGGCACGCACGGTGAGCAGTCGAAAGGTTCCCGACACCAGCACCCCCGAGGAGGGAGACTCGCTCACCGTCTCCACCGTGCGCGACGGTTCCTTCGACTCGGCGCTCAACTGGGAAACCGGCGTCAACTTGCCGCAATTGTTCCGCAGCAGTTGGAAGCTGCAACCCACGGTCACCATCAAGAACGTGGTGAGCGGGGCACCGTTCCTGATGCGGAGCACCGCCACCAACGGCCGCTGGGTGCAGCAGGCCAAGCGGCTGGAGATGAGCATCGCCGCCCGACCCGATTTCTTCGGCTTCCTCAACACCGGCATCGGCCCCTTCGCCCGGTTTCGGCATCAGGTGTCACCCTCGATTTCGCTGGCGTGGTCGCCGGAGTCCGAGGTGCCGCGGGAGTTCGCCGAGGCGTTGGCCGCCAGCCGGAACCGAACCACCACCGAGCCGCCCCGGATGCTGCTCACGGTGGGTCTCAACCAGAACTTTCAGGGCAAGCCAAGGCGTTCGGGCGACACCAGCCAGGTCGGTGGCAGCACGGTGCGGCCGATTTCGTTGCTCAGCATCACCACCTCGCAGGTGGGCTACGACTTCGAGCAGGCCAAGGAGGAGGGCCGCACCGGCTGGACCACCCAGATCCTCACCAACCAGGTCCAGAGTGACCTGATCCAGGGCCTCACGCTGGGGTTCACCCACGACCTGTGGCGCGGGACGGTGGGCTCCGATACCGCCAAGTTCGAGCCGTTCCTGCAGGGGGTCACCGCCAACTTCACCTTGACCGACCGGACTTTCCGGTCCATTCTGGGGGTCTTCGGGCTGGGTGGGGGAGGGGAGAGTCTCGACCGGCCGCCGGCCCCCGACACCACCGCTGCCAGGTATGGCTCTATTGCGGACACCAGGAACCGGCCGGGCCGCTCGTTCGGGGCGGGCACTCCGCTCTCCCTGGGCCAGCCGAGGGGGTTCTCCACCAGCGTCAGCTACTCGCTGCAGCGTACCCGTCCGGAGGGCGGCGGCCTGGCTACCAACCCGCTCAATCCCGACGACCCGTTCGGCGGGTTGCCGCTGCCGGCGCCGGTCTTCTCAGGCAATCGCAGCAGTGTCTCGCTCAATATGGCCTTCGCGCCGACCACTTTCTGGTCGGTCCGCTGGAGCACCCAGTACAACATCACCGACGGCCGGTTCGAGTCGCACCAGCTCCAGTTGGAGCGCGACCTGCACGACTGGCGGGCCGGCTTCAATTTCGTCCGCAACGCCAACGGCAACTTCGCCCTGTACTTCAACATCTACCTTATGGCGTTGCCCGACCTCAAGTTCGACTACAACCAGACCACCCTGCAGCCGTAGGGGCCCCCGCCCGCCTCCCAGGCGGCCGGCTCTACCCGGCGGCACCCCGGGTCGATACTGGGTTGTGTCGCCCCGTCGCCGGGCCTAGACTTCAACTCCAAGTCACGTCACGACTTGGCACCTTCCTCTCACCGGTTCGCAATGACCCTGGACAAGCTCAAAGTCGCTGCCAGACAACACGAGCAACGCGATCAATGGCGGGCTGCGATCGACCTGTATCGCCAGGCGATCCGGACCGGCGAGGGTGGCGAGTCCGCCGCAGACCCTGCCCTCCACAACCGCATCGGTGACCTGGAACAGAAGGCAGGCGACGATCAGGCCGCCTGCGAGGCTTGGGAACTCGCGGCAGCTCGTTATGGCGAGCACGGGTTCTTCAACAACGCGATCGCCATCTGCAACAAGATCCTCCGGCTCGACCCGAGTCGGCTGGCTACCTACCTCGAGCTGGCCCGCTACCACGCCCGCAAGCGCGTGATATACGACGTCCGCCAGAACCTCGGCGTGTACCTGGAGCAGATGACGGCGCGGGGACAGGGCGACGCCGCCCGCGACGCCGTGGATCAGCTCGGGCGTGAGTTCTCCTCGTGGAAGGACCTGCGCAACGCGGTGGACGAGCTGCTGGGTCGAGACACCGCCGAGGAGGCACAGCAAGGCAGGCAGGCGATCGAGGTCGAGCACGGCAGCGGCCTGGTGTTCCTCGACACCGCCAACGCCGATGACGACCCCGACGCAGACGACAGCGAGCCCGATGGCGACCGGGCCGCGGGCACCGATCAATTGGTTGTGGTACCGACGTCGTTCGAGGGCAAGATCGAGTCGGGAGACCTGGAAGTGAGCGGACTCGAGCCCACCATCGCCGACGGGGTGGTGCCCGAGGCGATGTCGGAACCGGATGGGATCATCGAATTCGAGCGTGCCGCCGATGCTGCGGGCGACACCGTGTCTGTCGACGGACTGGTGACCCCGGAGACCGGTCCGAAGCCGGATGAACTCGAGTCGATCACGCTCGACGGGCTGGAGTCGACTGCCATCGATGTACCGACGATCGAGGTGACTCCGGAGGTGGAGATCGAGGCACCGCCATCGCCCACGGACGGCATCGTCTTCCTCGACGACGATGTCGGCGACCAGGCCGAGTCAACCAGCGACGACGGTGGCGAGGCCGATGCCGATGAAGCCGGCGATGATGGCGCGACCACCGATCCGCTGGGTGATCGCGCCACGGCGCACGCGCTGCTCGAGCACGGTGATCGCAGCGGCGGCATTGCCGCGCTGGAGAGCGCGCTCGACGGCTACCAGCGCGACGAGGAGTGGTCCCGCGCCTGGCAGGTGGCCACCGAACTGATTCAGGCCGAACCGCGCTCAATCGCCCGCTACCAGAGCCGGGTCGAGATTGCCGCGAAGATGAAGGACAACGACCGGCTCTGTCAGTCTTATCAGGAGCTCGGCGAGGCGCTGGTGCGCGAGGGTGCCGCCGACAAGGCGATCGCGGTGTTCCGCAGGGTGCTGGAGATCGACGACAGTCATCCCGGGGCACGCGCGGCGCTGCGCCAGATGACGCCCGAGGCCGCCACCAAGTCCGACGACGGTTTCATCGATCTCGGCGCGATGCTGATCGATGACGGTCCGCGCACCACCCGGATGCGGACCGAGACCACCACGATCTCCGACGACGAGGACGAGACTTTCCGCGAGGCACTGGCGGAGTTCAAGCGCGCCCTGGACCAGAACCTGCCGGTGGAGGACCACCAGACCCACTACGATCTCGGTGTGGCATTCAAGGAGATGGGACTGCTGGACGAGGCGATCGGCGAGTTCCAGAAGGCGCTCCGCTCCCCCGAGGGCCGACTCCGCACCAGCGAAGCCCTGGGGCACGCCTTCTTCGATCAGGGTCGGCCGGCCGTGGCCGAGGCGGTGCTTCGTGCCGTGGAAAAGGGCGACGAAGGGGACGCCGACAAGATCGGCGTGCTCTACTGGCTGGGTCGGGCCTGCGAGGCGCAGGGCAAGTCGCGCAATGCGCTGCAGTTCTACGAGCGCGTGCTCGCGGTTGATGTCAGCTTTGAGGATGTGTCGGACCGGGTGACGCAGTTGTCGTCGGAGCGCGGCGGATGACGGTGTCGGATCTGGTACCGGTGTCGCTCGACGAGCTGCAGGAGCCGGTGCGCGCGCGCCTGGCCCGGGTCGACGTCGAGATGCGGCGGATGATCGAGGCGGACTTCCCGCTGATCACCGACGTCAATCGTCACCTGCTGCGGATGCGCGGCAAGATGCTGCGACCGACCCTGGTACTGCTTGCCGACGAGGCCGCTGGCGAACCCTCGCCCGAGGCAGAGACGCTCGCTGCAGTGATCGAGCTGATTCACCTTGCCACGCTGGTTCACGACGATTCGGTCGACCACTCGACCCTGCGGCGCGGAATGCCCACCATCAACGCGGTGTTCTCGCACCAGATCAGCGTGATTATGGGCGACTTCCTCTACTCTCGCGCGATGGTGGAGCTGGTCCAGCTCGGCAATCTCGACACACTCCAGGTGCTGGCGCGGGTCACCAACGAGATGACCATTGGCGAGATGCGGCAGTTGCTGGCGCACGACCCGCTCGAGTTCAGCGAGGAGCAGTACGACCTGCTGATCCGCGCCAAGACCGCCTCGCTGTTGTCGGGTGCCTGCGAAGTGGGCGGACTGAATGCCCCGGCGGAGCAACGCGCCGCGCTGGCCCGCTTCGGTGAGAAACTGGGGATGGCGTTCCAGATCATCGACGACCTGCTCGACTACACCGCGCTGTCGGAGGACACCGGCAAGCCCTCCGGACTGGACCTGCGCGAGCACAAGGCGACGCTGCCGCTGATCCACGCCCTGCCGCTGATGTCGGCCGACGAACGGGCACTGGTGAGTGACCTGATGGCGGATCCCTCGCCCGACGATGCCGCGATAGCTGCCGTGATGGCCGCCACCGCGCGCCACGGCGGTCTGGACTACGCCCGCGAGCGGGCACACCGGCTGATTACCGAGGCCGACCTGGAACTCCAGGTGCTGCCGCCGTCGACCGCGCGGGAAGGGCTGCGCGCCTCGCTGGGGTACATCGTGGATCGGCGGCGCTGATGGCTGTCGGACCACGCCGACCCCGATTCTACCTCGGTGTCCTCACGGCAGGGTTCATCTGCGGCGGGCTGCTCACGGCCCTGCTGGAGCGGTTCCTGCCGGACTCGGCGGCCAGGAGCTTCTTCACCTTCACGGTGTCGCCCAGCTTCGGCCCTGTGTCAGTTGACCTGCTCGTGGTATCCTTCACGCTGGGACCGGTCGCGCTCCACGTCTCGATCCTGTCGGTGATCGGGGTGGTGGTGGCCTACTACGCCGCGCGCTCGCTGTTCTGAGCCGCAGGAGGATTGCAGTATGATGCCGAATCTCGGATTTATGGAAATAATGATCCTGCTGCTCGTCGTGCTGCTGGTTTTCGGGGCCAAACGGCTGCCGGAGATCGGCTCCTCGATGGGCAAGGGCATCCGCGAGTTCAAGAATTCGTTCAAGGAGACCCAGGACGCGGTGATGCGCGACGACAACGCGTCGCGATCGATGCTTGATCCGGGCAGCAGCAACAGCGAGCAGGATTCCGCTTCGCGCGCCGGTGAACCGCGGCGGCTGTCGCAATAGCTCACAATAGGTGTCGGGGCTGGTCGCGGGCCACCTGTGGCCGGCGCTGCCCAAAAAAAGCGAGAGGCCGACTCCCCGATCGGGAAGTCGGCCTCTGCGTTCTTGCTCCCGGGCCTACTGGATCGGCAGCGCCGGCGTCTCCGCCTCGATCTGGGCATTCGTCTTGAAGATCTCGCTGCGATGATCCTTGATCTCGGCCGACTCGCGCAGGTTGGCGAGGAAGTAGCGCACCCGCTCCTGCCGGGCGGCGTTGATCTCGGCGGTCTGGATCTGGGTGAAGTCACGCTGGAACGCCGCCGAGTCGGCTGGCGTGCGGCTCAGCACCCGGACGACATAGATCCCCTCATTGGTCACGATCGGCTTCGACAGCGAGCCCACCGGCAGTCCGAACACGGTGCCGATCAGGGTCGGGTTGGGGAGTGGCGGCTGGATCCGCGGGAACGGCGGGAACTCGCGATGCTGCAGTCCCATCGCAGCCGAGGCGTCGGCGAGTGACTCGCCACCCTTGACACGACTGACCAGCTCCTGCGCCATCTCGAGTGCACGTGCCTCCTTCTTGTCCTCGGCCACTGCGGCCCTCACCGCGTCGCGGATCTGCGCCAGCGGCGGGATGCCACCCGAGTGCAGCGAGTCGAGCCGGAAGACGTACAGCGCATCCTCGGTTTCGATCACCGGCGAGGTCTCGCCCACCTTGGCCTGGAAGGCCCACACCGCCGGGTCGCCAAGCAGGTATGGACCGACCACTGCTGCGGAGCCCTTCTGGATCGGTGCGGCCTGGCCAATCGGTACCTTGAGTGCGCGTGCGGCGGTGTCGAGTGCGGCGGGGTCGAGCCGCTCGGCACCCAGCATTTCGAGCGAATCGGCCTGGGCGTCGACCAGATCGCGGTGGGCGCCAGCCAGCTCGTAGCGGAGCAGGATGTGCCGGGCCTCGACGCTGTCGGCGACCTTGCGGGTCACCTCGATCAGGTGAATTCCCTCGCCGGTCTGGACTGGCTCGGAGACGGTGCCCACCGGCAGCGAGAATGCCGCCTCCTCGAACGCGGGGATCATCGCGCCGCGGCCGAAGGTGCCGAGGTTGCCACCGTCGGCAGCGCTGTTGATGTCGGCGCTCTCGCGACGGGCCACGTCGGCGAACGGGGTGCCGGAGAGGATCTCCTGACGCAGCTCCCGGGCGCGCGCCATCACCGCCGCACTGTCGGACGCATCGAGTGCCCGGCCGATGGCGATGTAGGAGAGGAAGGCGGTCTCGAGCCGCTCAAACTCGCTGCGGTGCTCTTTGTAGTACGCCTCGATTTCATCGGGCGACACGTTGACCATCGAGTCGTGCACCACCCGATTGGCGATCAGCGGCGTCAGTGCGATCGACACCATCTCGTTCTGGTCGCGGTAGCGCTGCCAGAGCGCGGCGTCCGACAGGTAGATGTCGGCGGTGACGTTGCGGAGCAGCTTGGCGCGCAGGATCTCGTCGCGATACTGTGCCTCCAGCACCGGCACGTACTGCTGACCGGCCGCAGACGCCAGCCAGGCGTGGTACTTGTTGATGTCGAACTCACCCTCGGTCTGGAAGATCGCTTCGTTCTGGAACTCCGGCAGCGGCGCCATCTGGATGAACTCGGCGATCTCGGCACCGGTCACGTCGATGTTGCGACGCTTGACCTCGGCCTGCAGGACGGCGTTCTGGATGAACGATTCCCAGACCTCGTCGCGGACCTGTTCTGTCTCTTCCAGGCCCAGCGCCCGACCGAGCTGTCGCTGCCGCTCGGAGCTGGCGTTCTGCACCGCCTGCTGGTAGGCGCGGATGTCCACACCCTCGCCGTTGACTGAACCGACCGTGGTCCGGGTGAATATTCCGCCGCTGCCGGTCAGGCCGCTCAGGTCGAGCACCAGCCAGGCGAGGAAGGTGATCGTGATCAGCAGGACGACCGGCTTGGCCGAGTTGCGAAAGGCTTGCATCATTGTTCCAGACCACTCCTACAAGGTGGAAGGCAGCCCGGAAAGCTAGATTACCGAGCGCCGAAGCTCAACCGGTGCGGCGGCTTGCCGTTGACACCCGACCGGGGCGGGAGATAGTCTTGCCATCCCGTTGCCACAGCTTCCCTTGCCCAGACCGGATGTCAACCGGACAGTCTCTCGATGCCCTTGCCGCTCGCTGGGCGGCCGATCCGCACCCCACCGTGTGCGCTGCCCTGGCTGACGGGTTGCGCAAGCGGGGCGACCTGCGGGGCGCCCTGGCGCTGCTGCACAAGGGCACCGATCGCTTTGCCGAGCACCTGCCGCTGTGGATCACGATGGCCCGCACCGCGATCGACGCCGGCGATGGCACCCTGGCGGAGACAGCCCTGGCCCGGGCACTGATGCTCGACCCCGGTCATCCGGTGGCGCTCGACCTGGCCACCGCCACCGCGCCGGCGCTGCTCAGCGCTGCAGACGACGACCCGGTCTTCCTCGACAACGATGACGAGGGGCTGGCTGACCCGGACGCTCCGGTGCTGGTGACCGAGTCCCTGGCGGCGTTGTACCACCGCCAGGGCCATCTGGAGCTGGCACTGGCGGCATACGCCGAGCTGGCGGCCCGGGATCCCGGCAATGCGACGATGGCGGAGCGTCACGCCGCGGTGCAGCAGGAGTTCCGCAAGGCCCGTCCGTTGCCGTTTGATGTGGGTGAGACCGGTGGGCGTTCCACCGGCGACTGGCTGGCAGCGCTGGCGAGGGCTCAGCCCGGCGCGGTGCCCCCGGCGGAATTCGACAGCTTTTACCAGCCGCCGCCCGCGCCGGCCCAGGCCACCGGCGACTTCAACGCATTCCAGCGCTGGCTCGAGGAGCTCGACCGATGAAGCGGATCCTGGTCCTCAACGGCCCCAATCTGAACCTGCTCGGCAGCCGCGAGCCGGCCATCTACGGCAACGTCACCCTGGCCGGAATCGAGACCAACCTGCGCGGCTTTGCAGCCGAGATCGGTGTCGAGCTGGAGTTCGTGCAGTCCAATCACGAGGGTGAACTGGTCGACGCGATCCAGCAGGCCCGCGAGCGGTTCGATGGCGCCATCGTGAACCTCGGTGCGTACACTCACACCTCGCTGGCGATCCGCGACGCATTCCTGGCCGCGCCGCTGCCGTTCATCGAGGTGCACCTCAGCAACATCTTCCGCCGCGAGGAGGCACGACACCATTCGGTGATCGCCGACCTCGCCGTGGGGATGATCACCGGGCTCGGCGCCCAGGGATACCTGCTGGCGCTGGATGCCATCGTGATGGCCATCAGGAATGAATGATCCCCGCCTGGCCCGCCAGGCACGAACGGTCGAGGCGCTGGTCGAGCAACAGCTCGACGCCCTGATCGTGACTCATCCGGCCAATATCCGTTGGCTGACTGGATTCTCCGGTTCTGCCGGAGTGCTGGTCATCAGCGCCGGACGAACCGTGTTGTTCACGGATTTCAGGTACGGCGAGCAGGCACCACAGGAAGTGGCCGACACTGCAGAGACGGTGATCGAGCGAAGCAACATCTGGGGCCGGGTCGAACGGATTGTGCGCAACCTGGCTGCCGGTCGGGTGGGGATCGAAGCGCACAGCACCAGCGCCCATCTGGCCGGCCGGATTCAGGGCTGGCTGGGCGCGGCCACGGTTGCCACCAGCGAGCTGATCGAGACGCTGCGGGAGACAAAGGACGACACCGAAATTGCGGCGATCCGCGACGCGGGGGCGGTGGCGCTCGGGGCGCTGGCAGCGGTGGTGCCGGAGATCCGCATAGGCCAGCGCGAGCTGGACGTGGCGGCGCACCTGGAGCACGAGCTCCGGGTGCGCGGCAGCGAGTGGCATCCGTTCGAGACCATCGTGGCGTCGGGGCCCAGGTCGGCGTTGCCCCACGCCCGCACTTCGGAGCGGGTGCTGGCCCGGGGCGACCTGCTGCTGATCGACTTCGGGGCGCGGCTCGGCGGCTACTGCAGCGACGTCACCCGGACCTTCGTGATCGGCGAGGCCGACCAGCGGCAGCGGGCGATCCACGACCTGGTCCGCGAAGCCCAACTGCGGGCGAGACAGGGAATCCGACCCGGAATGACTGGTGCCGAGGCCGACGCGCTGGCCCGCGAACTGATCGCGGAGCGGGGCTATGGCGACGCCTTCGGCCACTCGCTGGGCCACGGTCTGGGCCTCGAAGTGCACGAGGGACCACGACTTGCGACCAGCTCCCGGAGGCCGTTGCCGGTCGGTGCGGTGGTCACGGTGGAGCCGGGAATCTATCTTCCGGGGTGGGGCGGGGTCCGGCTTGAGGATGACCTGTGGCTTTCCGCCGACGGTCCGGTCCTGCTGACCGATGGCCACACTGACCTTATCGAACTGGACGCCTGACCGGCAGGAGCTTGCGTGGCCACCACCGCGGACATCCGCAATGGACTTGTGATCAACCTCGAGGGCCGGCTGGCCCAGATCACCTATTTCCAGCACGTCAAGCCGGGCAAGGGCAGCGCCTTTGTGCGGACCAAGATGCGCGACGTGAAGACCGGGGCCACCCTGGAGCGCACCTTCTCTTCTGGGGAGCGGATCGAGACCATCGACCTCAACCACCGCCAGATGAGCTACTCGTACCGCGACGGTGATTTCTATCATTTTATGGACTTGCAGACGTACGATGACGTGATGCTGGGGCCGGAGCTGATCGGGGCCGACCAGCTCAAGTACCTGAAGGAAGGGATGGAGTGCACTGGCCTGGTGCACGGTGAGCAGGTGATCCTGCTGGAGTTGCCGAACTTCGTGGAACTCACGATCGTCGAGACGGACCCGGGAATCCGGGGTGACACGGCCACCGGTGGCACCAAGCCCGCCAAGCTGGAGACGGGTGCGGTGGTGCAGGTGCCGCTCTTCATCGAACCGGGCACGTTGATCCGGGTCGACCGTCGCGACGACAAATATCTGACGCGAGTATGACACCAGAAGAGATGCAGGACCTCGTCAAGGCGATGGAACGCCTCCCCGGCGCCAAGGGCGTCGACCTCAGGGACGTCCGTCGCCTGGCCCAGTTGCTGCACGATCACCCCGAGATCGGGTCGATCGAGCTCAAGGGCCTGTTCGGAACCGGCGTGGTGATGTCGCGTACATCACACGGGGCGCCACCTGCCGGATACTGGCCGGCGCCTGCGGCGCCCGCCGGGGCACTGCCGGCCGCCCCGGTCGCTCCCGCCGGCACGCCCGCGGCAGCGGAGGCCCCGGCACCGGCCGCGCCGTCCAACCTCAAGGAGATCAAGTCGCCGATGGTCGGCACCTTCTATGCCCAGCCGGAGCCGGGTGCCGAGCCGTATGTGCGGGTTGGTTCGCGGGTGGCACAGGGCCAGACGGTGTGCATCATCGAGGCGATGAAGATTATGAACGAGATCGAGGCCGAGGTCACCGGCGTGGTCCGCGAGGTGCTGGTGGAGGATGCGGCACCGGTCGAGTATGGCCAGGTGCTCTACCGGGTCGATCCGAATGGATGAGGCATCGCCGGTCCATCGCGAGTCGGAAGCCACCGTCGCGGGTGAGGCGGTCGGGAGCTTCCAATTCCGGCAGGCCATCGTCGAGATGGTTCGGCGCGGTGCGTCCGACCTGCTGCTGAAGGCCGGTCGGCCGCCGACCGTGCGGGTGGCCGGACAGCTCAAGATGCTCGAGATGCCACCGCTCAAGCCCGAGGAACTCAAGGCGCTGGCCGAGACGCTGATGACGCCGCGACAGATCCGCGAGTTTGCCGAAACCAAGGAAGCGGACTTCGGCATCGGCGTTCCGGGCATCGGACGCTTCCGGACCAACGTCTACCAGCAGCGCGGCACGGTGGCGTTCGCGTTCCGTGCGATTCCCTACGAGGTGCGCACCATCCGCGAGCTGCAGTTGCCCAGCGTGATCGAGGAGATCGCGATGCGGCCGCGCGGCCTGGTGCTGGTCACGGGCATCACCGGTTCGGGCAAGTCGACCTCGCTGGCTGCGATGATCGATCACATCAACCGGCACCGGCGGGTGAACATCATCACGATCGAGGACCCGATCGAGTTCCTGCACCGCGACCAGCTCGCCAACGTTTCCCAGCGCGAGGTCGGCAGCGACACGCTGTCGTTCGGCGGTGCGCTGCGTCACGTGTTGCGCCAGGATCCCGACGTGATCCTGATCGGAGAGATTCGCGACCAGGACACGATGGACACCGCGCTCAAGGCGGCCGACACCGGTCACCTGGTGCTGAGCACGGTGCACACCACCGACGCGACGCAGACCATCTCGCGCGTGCTGTCGTTCTACCCGCCGCACCAGCAGCACGAGATCCGGATGCTGCTTTCCACCGCGCTTGCCGCGGTGATCTCGATGCGACTCGTGCCGCGTTCCGACGGGCTCGGGCGAGTGCCGGCCTGTGAAGTGCTGATCAACACCGCGGCTGTCGCGGACAATATGCGCGATATGCACAAGGCGCTGTCGATTCCGGAACTGATCGCCGAGGGGGGCACCACCTATGGAATGCAGTCGTTCGACCAGTCGCTGATGCGCTGGTACCTCGATGGCGCGATCAGCTACGAGGAGGCAGTTTTCCACGCGACCCACCCGAGCGAGTTCGCGCTCCGGGTCTCGGGCGTGAGTGCTGCCAGCGACCGGACCTTCGACGACATCGGCGACAAGGGACGATCCTGATGTTCCGCAAGGTGCTCATTGCCAACCGGGGCGAGATCGCGCTGCGGGTGATCCGGGCCTGTCGCGAACTGGGAGTCGAGACGGTTGCGGTGTACTCCGAGGCCGACCGCGAATCGCTGCACGTCCGCTTTGCCGACGACGACGTGTGCATCGGGCCGCCGCCGGGTCGCCAGTCCTACCTGCGCATTCCGGCGATCATTTCCGCCGCGGAGATCACCGGCGCGGACGCGATCCATCCGGGTTACGGATTCCTGGCGGAGAACGCCGAGTTTGCCGACACCTGCAAGGCGTCGGACATCGTGTTCATCGGGCCCACCGGCGACCAGATCCGCGCGATGGGCGACAAGGCCTCTGCCCGAAGGCTGGCCGCCGAGGCGGGGGTGCCGACGGTGCCGGGTTCACCCGGCGTGATGCAGGATGCCGATGAGGCGCTGGACGTGGCCGCGAAGATCGGCTTTCCGGTGATCATCAAGGCCACAGCCGGCGGTGGCGGCAAGGGGATGCGGATCGCGCGCGACGCCGAGGAGTTCGGCCAGCTCTTCTCACTGGCCCAGAACGAGGCGCTCTCCGCCTTCGGCAACGGCGACGTGTACGTCGAGAAGTACCTTGCCCGCCCGCGTCACGTCGAGATCCAGGTGCTGGGTGACAGTCACGGCAGGGTGATCCATCTCGGCGAACGCGACTGCTCGGTGCAGCGTCGCCACCAGAAGCTGGTCGAGGAATCTCCCTCGCCCGCTCTCACCCCCCGGCTGCGTCAGCAGATGGGTGAGGCGGCGGTCCGACTCGCCGCGGCGATCGGCTATGTCGGCGCCGGCACGATCGAGTTCCTGCTCGACGAAGATGGTTCGTTCTACTTTATGGAAATGAACACCCGCATCCAGGTCGAACATCCGGTCACCGAGATGGTCACCGGTTGGGACCTGGTCAAGGAACAAGTGCGCGTCGCCGCAGGAATGTCGCTGCCCGAAGAGGCCGTGGCGCTGAGCGGCCACTCGATCGAGGTGCGCATCAACGCCGAGGATCCCTACCGCAACTTCCAGCCGAGTCCGGGGCTGATCACTGCCTACCATCCACCGGGAGGCCCCGGTGTGCGGGTCGACACGCACGTGTATGCCGGTTACACCGTGCCACCGTATTACGACTCGCTGCTGGCCAAGCTGATCGTGCACGGTCGCGACCGCGCCGAGGCGCTGGCCCGGTTGGGACAGGCACTCGACTCCTTTATTCTCGAGGGTGTCACCACCACGATCCCGTTCCTGTCGCGATTGATCCGTCACCCGGAATTCGTGGCCGGCCAAGTGGACACCAAGTTCCTCGAGCGGGAATCTCAATTGCTCAAGCCCGAGACCACCGAGGCGTCGTGAACGCCACTGCGCCGATCGGTTTCGTGGCGGCGCGCTCATCCCGATGAGCGAGGACAACCGCCGCCGACTCGGCGCCGTCGCTGCGCTGGCGCTGGGGGTGTTCCTGGCGCTCACGCTGCTGCCCGGCAACCTCACCGGGCCGATCGGTGGCTGGATCGGTCCCGGGTTGTGGAGCGCCTTCGGCGTCGGGGCTGTGGGGCTGCCACTGGCCGGAATCCTGGTCGGCCTGGCCGGGTTCGGGCGGCTGGGGGGGCTCGATCCGCGGCGGATCGCGATCCTGGTGCTCACCGGCTCGATCCTGGTGCCTTACGTGATCGGGGTGCTGGGGCGAGTCGGCCCGGATGACTTCCTGCTTCCCCACAACGAATGGCGGATGGCGGCACTGGGCGCCGGCTGGCTGCCCGGCTTCCTGGCCCGCACCGCACTCAACTCGATCGGGCTGGCGGGCGGCCTGATTGCCGGTTTCGTGGTGCTCACCGGTGCCACACTGGCCACCATCGCCTGGCATCCGCTCAGGCGGCTGGAGGAAGGACCCAGGCGTGCCGCAGATGCGGTGGCGGCCCGTGTCGAGCCGGGTCCCGATCGCGGCGTGGAGCGGAGCGGCGACGGCGGCAGTGTATCGCCGGTGCCGGTGCGAGTCGCCCACGATCCGGTGCCGCGTGCGGAGCGCCGCCCGACTGCAGTGGCGCGCCGCCGTGGCGCCAGCGAGGCGGAGGAGAAGCTGCCGCTGATTTCGCTACTGGCCGAACCCACCAGCGGCGACAGTCAGGCCAATGAGGCCGAACTGCATCGGCTGGGTGAATTGCTGCTGAACACCCTCAGGACGTTCAAGGTCGAAGGCACCCTGGCCGGGATCACGTCGGGTCCCACGGTGAGTCAGTTCGAAGTGGTGCCTGCGGCGGGAGTGAAGGCCGGACGCATAGTCGCGCTTGCCGACGACCTTGCGATCACGATGAGGGCGCAGTCGCTCCGGGTGGCGCCGATTCCCGGTCGCGGCGCGGTGGGTGTCGAGATTCCCAATCCGTCACCGCGAATGGTCACCCTGCGCGAACTGCTTGACTCGGATGCCTGGGAGCAGTCTGCCGCCACGCTGCCGATCGCACTCGGTCGTGACATCGAGGGCAAGGCGGTGATCGCCGACCTCGCGCGGATGCCGCACCTGCTGGTGGCGGGTGCCACCGGCAGCGGCAAGTCGGTGGCGATCAACACCATCATAACCTCGCTGGTTTACCGCTATCCCAAGCGGTTGCTGAGGTTCGTGATGATCGATCCCAAGATGGTCGAGCTTTCGATCTACGACGGCCTGCCGCACCTGCGGCACGAGGTGATCACCGACAATCGCGACGCGGCGAGTGCGCTCAATTGGGCGGTCAAGGAGATGAACCGCCGCTACGAGCTGTTGCAGGCCAACGGTGCCCGGCAGCTCAGCGACTTCAACCGCAAGGTCCAGGAGGGGAAGCCGCTTCGCAATCCGCCGTCGTGGAAGCCGACCCTGAGCACGCTGGCGCGCGAGGCCGATGGCACACCACCGTCGGGTGAGTCGGAGTGGACCGACGAATACAGCGGTGGCGAGTTGCCGATGGTGGTGGTGATCGTCGACGAACTTGCCGACCTGATGATGACCGTCCAGTCCGAAGTGGAACGGCCGTTGGCGATGCTGGCGCAGAAGGCGCGTGCGATCGGCATTCATCTCATCCTTGCCACCCAGCGACCCAGCGTCAACGTGCTCACCGGTCTCATCAAGGCCAACTTCCCGAGCCGGATCGCGTTCCGGGTGGCGAGCAAGGTCGATTCGCGCACCATCCTCGACCAGAACGGCGCCGAGGCACTGCTCGGCAACGGCGATATGCTGTGGATTCCGCCGGGTCGCAACGAGCCCCAGCGGATCCAGGGCGCATATATCAGCACCGCCGAGACCGAGGAACTGATGGAGTGGTTCAGGAGCCAGGCGGAGGATGTTGGCAGCGATGAGGTGGACATCGTGGCCGAGGGACGCGAGCAGGACGACGGTGGTGGCGGGCCGGGCGGTGGCGGCGACGACACGGTGCGCGACGCACTGTATCGCCAGGCGGCAGAGGTTTGCATCCAGCACCAGGGCGGCAGCACCTCGCTGCTGCAGCGTCGACTCTCGATCGGCTACGGCCGCGCCGCGCGCCTGATCGACCAACTCCACGACGGCGGCATCCTCGGCCCACCCAATGGCAGCAAGCCGCGCGAGGTGCTGATCGGGATGGATCAGGTGGATGAGTACGCCTGAAGGCGAGAAAGCTAGAAAGCGAGAAAGCGAGAAGGCGAGAGAGCGAGAGAGCGAGAGAGCGAGAAGGCGGGAAGGCGGGAAGGCGAGAAAGCGAGAAGGCGAGAAAGCGAGAGAGCGCCGTGCTGGCGGACTTTCTGCGCTTTGTCGACCCACCTTGCCGTCGAATGATGAAGTGCACCCCTCTTTGGGCCCCTACCTTCGGCCTATGCGATCCCACAAGCAGCTCTATGCCTGGCAGAGAGCCGATGCAACGGCACTCGCGATCCACCGGTTCTGTGATTCCAGGTGGTCACCACCCAGGGCTGTGGTGTTCGAGCAATTGCGCCGCTCTTCACTCTCGGTTCCGCTCAACATCGCGGAGGGCAACGCCAACGGGCCAGGTGCCAGATGCCGTTACCACGTGAGGGTGGCGTACGCGTCGGCAGTCGAGACCACAGAACTGCTCGGCTTCCTGCAACGGCTGGATCTTGAGTGCGGTGCCCTGATCGCGTCGTCCCAGGAAGTCCAGGCGGTCACGCTTCGCTTGCTGCGTTCGCTGAAATGAACTGGAGAAGTCAGGCGCGCTCTCTCGCTTTTTCGCTTTCTCGCTATCTCGCTTTTTCGCTTTCTCGCTTTCTCGCTTTCTCGCTTTCCCGGGTCCCCGATGCTCGATACCCACTTCACCGATCCCCGCCACCAGTACGGCCAGGACGCCGAAGAGCAGGCTGCGCGATGGCTGGCAGGGCAGGGCTGGCGGATTGAAGCCCATCGCTGGAAGCTGGGCCGCAACGATCTGGATCTGATCGTCCGCAAGGCCGACCTGGTGGCGTTCGTGGAGGTCAAGGCCAGGCGCGGCAATCGGTGCGGTGACGGGGTGGAGGCGGTGCACCGGCGCAAGCGGTCCACCATCGAGCGGGTGGCGTGGAGCTGGATCCTGCAGCACGGCAGGGCCGGCGATCAGTTCCGCTTCGACGTGATCACCATACGAGGCCAGGGCGCCGCTGCGGAGATAGAGCACCTGGAAGACGCCTGGCGACCGGGCTGGCGCTAGGTGGTCGAGCGGTAGCAAGGTGGAGCAAAACGCTACACTTGCAGGGTCTTGCTTCGGGACATTTTCGGTGCTAGTTTGGTGTGTGTTCGGTATGTGGAGCAAAATGCTCCAACGATTATCGCCTTAGCTTTCTCGCTGTTCTCGCTTTCTCGCTTTCTCGCTTTCTCGCTCTCTCGCTTTCACCCACAGAGGTCCCAATGGCCACCGATTCCGACCGCAAGAAGGCTCTCAACCTCGCCATCGCCCAGATCGAGAAGCAGCTCGGCAAGGGCACCATTATGCGGATGGGCAGCGATGCCCCCAGGGTAAAGGTCGGCGCGGTGTCCACCGGTGCTCTCAACCTCGACGCCGCCACCGGCATCGGCGGCATCCCCCGCGGTCGGATCACCGAGATCTACGGCCCGGAGTCCTCCGGCAAGACCACCCTCTGCCTCCATCTGGTGGCCAACGTCCAGCGCGCCGGCGGGGTCGCCGCCTATGTCGACGCGGAGCACGCCCTCGACACCGAGTATGCCCGGAAGCTCGGGGTCGACATCGACAACCTGCTGGTCTCCCAGCCCGACACCGGCGAGCAGGCGCTCGAGATCGTCGAGATTCTGGTCCGCTCCGGCGCGGTTGACCTGGTGGTGGTCGACTCGGTGGCCGCCCTGGTGCCCAAGGCCGAGATCGAGGGCGAGATGGGCGACTCGCACGTGGGCCTGCAGGCCCGACTGATGTCGCAGGCGCTCCGCAAGCTGGCCGGGGCGATCAATCGCACCAACTGTGCGGTGGTCTTCATCAACCAGCTCCGCGAGAAGATCGGTGTGATGTTCGGCAACCCCGAGACCACCACCGGCGGCAAGGCGCTCAAGTTCTACGCGTCGATGCGGTTCGACATCCGCCGGATCGGGCCGGTCAAGGAACGCGAGGCGATCATCGGCTCCCGGGTCCGGGTCAAGGTGGTCAAGAACAAGGTGGCACCGCCGTTCAAGCAGGCGGAGTTCGACGTGATGTTCGACGAGGGAATCTCGCACACCGGCCTGGTGGTCGATCTCGCCAGCGAGGCGGGGATCATCCAGAAGTCGGGCGCGTGGTACTCCTATGGCGATCAGCGGATCGGTCAGGGCCGCGAGAACGCCAAGCTCTTCCTCAAGGACAACCCGGCACTGCTCAGCGAGGTCGAGGCGAAGCTGCGCGAGACCCTCGGCATAGGCACCGCGGGCGACGAACCGGTTGGAGTGGTCGACGAAGCGGGAGACGAGGAGTGAGGATCGACGGCCTGCACCCCGACAAGCGGCGCCCGGGCAGCATCCGGGTGCTGGTCGGGGGCAAGCCGGCGTGGACGGTGCCCGCCGACGTGATCGCTGCTCTCGACCTCAAGGTGGGGAGCAGCGTCGGCGCCGCGACGAGTGAACAGCTCGACCAGGCAGCCGACGTCGAGGGCGCCCTCCGCTCCGCGCTCAAGATGCTGGAGCGGCGGTCACACTCGCGCTTCGAGCTGGCCCGCAAGCTCCGCTTCAAGGGCCATTCATCCGCGGCCGGTTCCTCGGCCCTGGAGCGACTCGACGCGATGGGGCTGCTCGACGATGCTGCCTTTGCGTCGGCCTATGCAGCGGCGCGCGCCGGTCGCGGTCGCGGGCCCGCGCGGCTCAGGCGCGACCTGGAGGCGCTGGGTGTCGGACCCGAGGCGGTTGCCGCCGCCATCGCTTCGCTCGACACCGGTGAGTCGGGCGATCCCTGGCAGCGCGCTGTCGAGCAGGCCACCCGGCGGGCCGCCGGTATGGCTGGCCTCAAGCGCGAGACGCGGCACCGGCGACTGTCCAGCTTCTTCGCCCGGCGCGGCTTCAACGGCGAACAGGTGCGCGAGATGGTGGACCGACTTGCCAAGGGCAGCGGGAGCCAGCCCGACCGGTGACGGCGTCCGGCGGCCTGAGCCGTTAGTTTTCAGGGCTATGCAATCTGCCGAAATCCGCCGCCGATTCCTCGACTACTTCACCGCTCGGGGGCACCAGCTCGTGCCCTCGTCCTCGCTGGAGCCCAAGGACGACCCGACCCTGCTGTTCACCAACGCGGGGATGGTCCAGTTCAAGCGCACCTTCCTGGGCCAGGACCCGCGTCCATACGCGCGCGCGGTGACCTGCCAGAAGTGTGTCCGCGCCGGCGGCAAGCACAACGATCTCGAACAGGTGGGCCAGACCCGCAGGCACCACACCTTCTTCGAGATGCTGGGCAACTTTTCCTTCGGCGACTATTTCAAGCGCGATGCGATCAGGTATGCCTGGGAGTTCGTGACCTCTCCCGACTGGCTCGGCATCCCCGCCGACCGGTTGCGGGTGACGGTGCACCACACCGACGACGAGGCGCACCAGCTCTGGAGCGAAGTGAGTGGCTTGCCCGCCGACCGGATCTATCGACTCGGCGACAAGGACAACTTCTGGCAGATGGGCGACACCGGTCCCTGCGGTCCCTGCTCGGAGATCTTCGTCGATCTTGCCTGGCGCGCCGGTGATGCTCCCGAAACGCTCGACACCGCTCGTTTCGAGGAACTGGCCGAAAGCGGTCGCTTCCTCGAAATCTGGAACCTGGTGTTCATGCAGTTCGATCGCTCTGCCGACGGTGTGCTGACGCCCCTGCCCAAGCCCAGTGTCGACACCGGAGCCGGGCTGGAACGGATCGCCGCGGTGATGCAGCAGCAGGACGACAATTTTCACACCGACCTGTTCCGTCCGCTGCTCGACGACGTGGCCCGCCTGGTCGGCGCACCGTACCCGGGTGGTCCGGACGGAACCGGCATTTCCTACCGGGTGCTGGCGGATCACGCTCGCGCGGTGAGCTTCCTGATCGCCGATGGCGTCTACCCCAGCAACGACGGTCGCGGCTTCGTGGTGCGGCGCATCCTCCGCCGCGCGGTTCGTCACGCCTGGTTGCTGGGTCGCAGGGTGCCGACGCTGACGGAAATGATTCCGACAGTGGTGCGCCTGATGGGCGATGCCTATCCGCTACTTGTCGAGAAGCGGCAGGTCATCACCGACTGGGTCCGGCAGGAGGAGGAGAACTTTCTTCGCACCATCGAGGCGGGGCTTGCCCGACTTGACGAGTTGTTCGCCAGTGGCAGCAACGTGATCGGCGGTGACGACGCGTTCCTGCTGTACGACACCTTCGGCTTTCCGATCGACCTCACCCAACTGATCGCTGCGGAACGCGGCGTGAAGGTCGACTTGGGCGGTTTCGAACAGGCGCTCCGGGCTCAGCGGGAACGCAGTCGTGCTGCGCGCGGTGGTGGCGCCAGGTCCGCCGTCGGTGGTCCCGCGATCGTGTTGCAGGGTGATGCAAGGAGTGAGTTCGTCGGCTACGACCGGCTCGATGTCGACACCCGCACGCTGGGATACGACGACAGTGGCGACGACGCGGTCCTGGTGCTGGCGGAGTCTCCCTTCTACGCCACCAGCGGCGGCCAGGTGGCCGACACCGGTGTCGTCGAGGGCGATGGCTGGCGCTTCAGCGTGAAGGACGTCGTCAAGGATGCCGATACGGGTCAGCGGCTGATCGGCAGGCTCGAAGGCGGGTTCAGTCCGGGAGGAGTCCGCGCAGTGGTGGACGCCGAGCGCCGTCGCGACATCGAGCGCAACCACTCCGCCACCCACCTCGTGCACCTGGTGCTTCGTCGTCGACTCGGCGATCACGTGCGGCAGCAGGGGTCACTGGTCGATGAGGGGCGCCTGCGGTTCGACTTCTCGCATCACGGTCCGGTCGACGCCGCCCAGCTCGCCGAGATCGAGCAGGAAGTCAACGAACTGGCGCTGGACAATGCGGCGGTGGAGATTCGCGAGATGGCGTATCCCGACGCGCTCGCGCTGGGGGCGATGGCGTTCTTCGCCGACAAGTACGGTGACGTGGTGCGGGTGGTCACCATCGGCGACTCGATCGAGCTGTGCGGCGGCACCCACGTGCGCAGTGCTGCGCAGGTGGGGATGTTCCGCTTCGTGTCGCAGGGTGGTGTGGCGGCGGGTGTGCGCCGGATCGAGGCGGTCACCGGTCACGGTGCCTACCGGCGAGTGCTTTCGCTGGATGACCGGATTGCCAGGATCTCCGGCGAACTGCGGACCCAGCCCGAGCAGCTCGAGCGCCGACTGGCGGCGCTGGTTGCGGAGCGCGACAAGCTCGAGTCGCAGGTGGTGGAAATGATGAAGGCGGGTGGTGGTGGTGAGGAGCGCGCCATCGATGCCGGCCCGGTGAAGTTGTACGTCCGGTCGAGCGTTGCCGACGACCGCAATCTGCTGGGCGAACTGGCCGATGATTTCCGCAGCGACAAGCGCAGCAACGCCGTGCTGGCGCTGGTCAATCCCACCGCGTCGGGTGCGGTGGCGTTTGCGGTCACCGACGACCTGGTGGCGCAGGGCAAGGACGCCAATGCGTTGATGAAGCTGGTCGCGGCGCGGTTCGAGGGTCGCGGTGGCGGGCGCAAGACCTTTGCCAGCGGTTCGCTTGGTGTGGCCGATGCCGGACGGATCGTCACCGATGAGCTGCCGGGTATTCTCAGGGAATGGATCGCCGGGTGAACGCTGACCTCGACTGGGTGACTTCGCACATCGATGGTGCGCCAGAGGCGCTGCGGGCCCGGGTCGAGGAGTGGCTGCAGGCGGCGGGTGTCGCTGACGGGTCGCTCGAGGATCGGCTGGCCGATGCCGGCGCGCTGGCGCTCGACGCCTCGGATGCGCCGGGTGCCGGCAGGGAGTCTGCGCTCGACCTGCTGGCCGCTGACGCACTGATCACCCTCGCGCTGTTGCATCGCGCCGAGTATGACCCGGGCACGTTGGGCGAAGCGGCACGGCGGCTCCGCTTCAGGGAAGTGGAGGCCGGGTGATCGACCTGCATTCGCACATCCTGCCGGGAGTGGACGACGGCTCGCGCAGCGTCGCGCAGTCGGTGCTGGTGTTGCAGGCGCTTCGGGCGCAGGGAATCACCGACGTTGCCCTCACGCCGCATCTCCTGGCGTCGCGTGCCGGGGCGGGGTGGCCCGAAAACTACGAGGCCGCCTGGCAGCGGATCCAGGAGGAAAAGCCGGAAGGCATCACGCTGCACCGCGGCGCCGAGGTGATGCTGGACCGGCCCTTGTCGGCGGAATTTCGCAACCGGCAGGTCACCCTGGGCGGCACTCGTTACCTGTTGGTCGAGTTTCCGCGGGTGGTGCCGGCGGAGATCGTGGCGAGGGCACTGGCCGACGTGATGGACCAGGATCTGGTGCCGGTGCTGGCTCACCCAGAGCGGTATTCATCGTGTTCGGTGGCTACCGTGCGGGCCTGGCGTGATATGGGCGCGGTGATGCAGGTCGACGCAACCACCCTCACTCAGCCCAGGTCGCGCGGGGACCGGGCACGCGACATCGTGCGGGCCGGCTACGCCGACATCCTGGCCGCCGACAATCACGGCGATGAACGTTCCATTGCAACTGCTATGGAATGGCTGCACGAGCACGACGGAGCGGAGCAGGCCGTGTTGCTGTTGGAGACCAACCCCAGGGCCATCCTCGAGGACCAGCCGTTGTACGAAATCGACCCGTTGCCCTATCGGGAATCGATGTGGGGCAAGCTGCGGCGTGCCTTCGGTGCCGATGACTGACGGCGAGCGGATTGCTGCTGGTCTGCAGCAGTTGTCCGAGCTCGCCGCGCGCACTGCGGTGCGCAGCGGGGCGCTCGACGGCATAGTCGCGGCTATGCGCGCCACGCTGGTCTCGGGTGGCACGCTGTTCTTTGCCGGCAACGGCGGCAGCGCCGCCGACGCCCAGCACCTGGCCACCGAATATGTGGTTCGCTATCATCCCGGGCAGGCCCGCGCGCTCCGCGCCGTGGCGCTCACCACCGACACATCACTGCTCACGGCGGCCGGCAACGACTTCGGCTTCGACGCAGTTTTCGCCAGGCAGCTCGATGCGCTGGCCCGTCCGGGTGACACGCTCATCGTTCACAGCACCTCGGGCAACAGCACCAACCTGGTTGCCGCCGTCGAACGGGCACGCGAGCTGGGTGTCACCACCGTCGCAATGCTGGGTGGCGACGGCGGAGTGTTGCGCGAACTGGTGGACCATCACTTCGTGGTCGATGACAATCGGGTCAACCACATCCAGGAGCTGCACCTCGCCATCCAGCACCAGATCGCCGCGATCCTCACCGGGGAACTGGCCGGGTGATCGACCTGAAGGGCCGCCGGATACTGGTCACCGGTGCCTCGCGCGGCATTGGTCGCGCCGTGGCGTTGATGGCGGCGGACGCCGGTGCCGATGTGGGTGTACTCTATCGTTCAAGGCGCTCCGAGGCGGAGACCGTGTCTCGCGCGGTTCGCGGCAAGGGGCGCCGGTCGTTCCTGGCCGGTGGCGATCTGGCAGATCCCGACCGGGTGGCGCAGATAATCAGTGAAGTGAGTGCCGCTTTCGGCGGACTGGATGGCCTGGTGGTCAATCACGGTGTCTGGCCGCCTGCCGACACGCCGCTGTCGCAGATGGCACCGGAGCGCTGGCGCCGCACGATGCTGGCCAATCTCGATTCGGTGTTCCTGGTCACCCGCTCGGCCCTTGGGCTGATGGGAGACGGTGGCCGGGTGGTGATGCTGAGCAGTACCGCCGGGCAGCGCGGCGAGGCCGGTCACGCCGACTACGCCGCCACCAAGGGTGCGATGATCTCGCTGGTGAAGTCGCTGGCGATCGAGTGTGCGCCGGCGATCACCGTCAACGCGGTGGCGCCGGGCTGGGTCGACACCGAGATGAGCGAGTCGGCGTATGCCGGCGGGGGTCGGGGCCGGATCGCGGAATCGATCCCGCTCAAGCGGATCGCCACTGCGGAGGACATCGCCGGGCCGGTTTTGTTCCTGTTGTCGGACCTGGCCAGGCACATCACCGGCGAGATCATCAACGTCAACGGCGGCAGCGTGCTGCCGGGGTGAATCAGGCCAACCGAGTGCATTCCATCGACCGGATCGAGATCGCGCCTGCGGTCCTCGCCATCCTCCGCCAGCTCGAGGACGCGGGGTTCGAGACCTGGTGTGTCGGTGGAGCCATCCGCGATGCGCTGCTGGGCGATCCGCAGCAGGATGTCGACCTGGCCACGGCCGCGACGCCGGCTGAAGTGCGGCGCTTGTTCCGACGCACCGTGCCGGTGGGAGTCGAGCACGGCACTGTGGGGGTGCTCGACGACGCCGGCGTGTTGCACGAGGTGACCACCTTCCGGCGCGATGTGCAGACCGACGGTCGCCACGCAGTGGTCGAGTTTGGTGTCTCGCTCGACGACGACCTTGCCCGTCGCGACTTCACCATCAATGCGATTGCCTGGCACCCGCTCCGGCGCGAGTGGCGCGACCCGTTCGACGGCAGGTCGGATCTGGCGGCCGGCGTGGTGCGCGCGGTGGGTGATGCCCGGACCAGGTTTCGAGAGGATCGGCTCCGGATCCTGCGTGCGCTCAGGTTTGCGGCGCGGTTCGACTTCGTGATCGAGCCTGCCACCTGGGATGCCGGTCGGGAGGAGGTGGCGGGCACTGCATCACTGTCCGCGGAGCGGGTTCGTGAGGAGTGGTGGAAGTCGGTCGCCACTGCCCGGAGCCTGGCCCGGGTGATCCAGTTGTGGCGTGACTCGGGTGTTGCCGGCGTGTGGTTTGCCGATGGTGACGAGCAGGATCTCAAGGGTATCGCGCTGGAGCGTCTCCGGGATCCGGTGTTGCTGCTCGCCGCCTGGCGCAGCCCGGTGGAGCCGGTGCTCAAGCGCCTCAAGGCCAGTGGGGTGGACATTGCTCGGGGTCGGGCGATCGATCGCGGCCCGGTGGCGCCGGCCAGCAACGAGGCGAGAAGGGTGAGGCGCTGGATGGCCACGGTGGGGCCGGCGGTGGCCGATCTGGTGAAGTTGGCGGGTGATGCCTCGTGGGTGAGCGAAGTCGCCGGGGTGCGGTCGCGCGGGGAGGCGACCTCGCGAGCCGAGCTGGCGATCAGCGGAGATGATCTGGTGCGCGCGGGTGTGGTCGAGCCGGGACCGGCGTTGGGCAAGCTCCTGTCGCGACTGCTCGACGCGGTGATCGACGATCCTGCCGTCAACAGCAAGGAGCGATTGCTGGGGCTGGCCAGGGGCAGTCAGAAGTGACTGACTCCCTCTTTGCGCCGCCCGAGCCGTTGGCCGCGCGGATGCGGCCGAGGCGACTGGAGGAGTTTGCCGGGCAGCAACACCTGCTGGCCGAAGGCAAGCCGTTGGGAGATGCCATCCGGCGCGGCGACGTCGGCAGCAGCATTTTCTGGGGTCCGCCAGGCACCGGCAAGACCACGCTGGCCAGGCTGATCGCCGCCACCACCGATCGACATTTCGTGCCGTTCTCCGCCGTCAGTGACGGTGTTGCCCGGGTGCGCGAGATCATCAAGGAGGCGCAGGGGCGGCTGGCGCTGGGTCGTGGCACGATCCTGTTCGTCGACGAGATCCATCGCTTCAACCGGGGCCAGCAGGACGCCTTCCTGCCGGCGGTGGAGCAGGGGGTGGTCACGTTGATCGGTGCCACCACCGAGAATCCCTCGTTCGAGCTGAACGCCGCGTTGCTGTCGCGGGCTCGGGTGTGGGTGCTGGAGGCGTTGTCGGAGCAGGATCTTGCGGTGCTGGTGGAGCGGGCGGTGTCGGATGAGCGCGGGTTGGCTGGCAGGGTCGGCTTGAATGCGGCGGGTCGGGATGTGCTGGCCCGGGTGGCCGATGGCGATGCCCGGCGGGCGCTCACCATCCTGGAGGCTGCGGCTCAGCACGTCGGTGAGGGTGGCGAGATCGACGCTGCCACGGTCGAGGCGGCGATGGCGCTCCGGGTGCCGCTCCACGACAAGGGTGGTGAGCAGCACTACGATCTCATCTCGGCGCTGCACAAGGCCGTGCGTGGCAGTGATCCGCAGGGTGCGTTGTACTGGCTGGCTCGGATCCTGCGCGGTGGCGAGGATCCGATGTTCGTTGCGCGCCGCTTGGTGCGGATGGCCAGCGAGGACATCGGCCTTGCCGATCCGGATGCGCTCAGGCTGGCGATTGCGGGTCGTGATGCCTTTCACTTCCTTGGCAGTCCCGAGGGCGAGTTGGCGCTGGCGGAGGTGGCCGTGTATCTGGCCACCGCTCCCAAGAGCAATCGGGTGTATGCTGCTTGGGGGGCGGCTCAGGCTGCGGCGGCCGACACGCCGGCGGCGCCGGTGCCGCTTCACCTCCGGAACGCGCCGACGAAACTAATGAAGGAGCTGGGTTACGGGGCGGGGTATCGCTATGCGTTTGATGTCCCGGCGGCATTTGTGCGACAGCAGTACCTGCCGGACGTCATCGCCGAGGTGGAGTTCTATCGGCCGGGCGACTTCGGCTACGAGCGCCGGATCGCGGAGCGGCTGGAGTGGTGGAAGAAGCGGGGGGAGGGGGAGT